>NZ_JALFGV010000075.1:0-30226 GCF_022777125.1 Lawsonibacter sp. | reverse complement strand
CGGAGCCGCCGCGCCGGATGCCGGAACGGACGTCCCCGATCCCCTGCTGGAGGAGCTGGAGACCCTGAAAAACAGTCTGGCCGATCAGGAGGATAAATTTCTCCGCCTGGCCGCCGAGTACGATAATTACCGCCGCCGCAGCCAGAAGGAAAAGGAATCCGCCTGGGCGGACTCCAAGGCGGAGACGGCCGCGGCTTTTCTGCCGGTATACGATAATCTGGAGCGGGCGCTCAAGCAGGAGACCAGCGACGAGGCCTACAAGAAGGGCGTGGAGATGACCATGGCCCAGCTGCGGGAAGTCCTCTCCAAGCTGGGTATCGAGGAGATCCCCGCCCTGGGCGAGGCCTTCGACCCCAATCTTCACAACGCCGTGATGCATGTGGAGGACGAGGCAGCCGGAGAAAATACCATCGTGGACGTGTTCCAGGCGGGCTTCCGCTCCGGCGACAAGGTCATCCGCTTTGCCATGGTGAAGGTCGCCAACTAGCCCGAAGCGCGGAGCAGCCGCCCGTCGCGGAGGGCGCGCAGCAGGACGCCCAAGCGCCCCGTCCGCGCCCCGGATTTCTTTTGTTAAAACAAAACCCTGATAAATATTGGAGGAACGGAATTATGTCTAAAATCATCGGTATCGATCTCGGTACGACCAACTCCTGCGTCGCCGTCATGGAGGGCGGCGAGGCCGTTGTCATCCCCAACGCGGAGGGCAACCGCACCACCCCGTCCGTGGTGGCCTTCTCCAAGGACGGCGAGCGTATGGTGGGTCAGGTGGCAAAGCGCCAGGCCATCACCAACCCCGACCGGACCATCTCTTCCATCAAGCGTGAGATGGGCTCCAACTACAAGGTGACCATCGACGGCAAGAATTATACGCCCCAGGAGATCTCCGCCATGGTGCTGGGCAAGCTCAAGGCGGACGCCGAGGCCTATCTGGGCCAGAGCGTCACGGAAGCCGTCATCACTGTGCCCGCCTACTTTACCGACGCCCAGCGCCAGGCCACCAAGGATGCCGGACGCATCGCGGGCCTGGATGTCAAGCGTATCATCAACGAGCCCACCGCCGCAGCCCTGGCTTACGGCGTAGACAAGGACTCCGACCAGAAGATCATGGTCTACGACCTGGGCGGCGGCACCTTCGACGTGTCTGTGCTGGAGGTCGGCGACGGCGTGATCGAGGTGCTGGCCACCGCGGGCAACAACCGCCTGGGCGGCGACGACTTTGACAAGTGCGTCATGGATTGGATGGCCGCCGAGTTTAAGAAGGACACCGGCATCGACCTGAGCGGCGACAAGGTGGCCATGCAGCGCCTGAAGGAGGCTGCCGAGAAGGCCAAGATCGAGCTTTCCGGCGTCACCTCCACCAATATCAATCTGCCTTATATCACCGCCGACGCCACCGGGCCCAAGCACCTGGACCTGACCCTGACCCGGGCCAAGTTCGACCAGCTGACCGCCCATCTGGTGGAGGCGACCGCCGGCCCTGTCAAGCAGGCGATGAGCGACGCCGGCCTCTCCTCGGGCGAGCTGGCCAAGGTCCTGCTGGTGGGCGGCTCCAGCCGTATCCCCGCGGTTCAGGACATGGTCAAGAAGCTCACCGGCAAAGAGGGCTTCAAGGGCATCAACCCCGACGAGTGCGTGGCCATCGGCGCGGCCCTGCAGGGCGGCGTTCTGGTGGGCGACGTGAAGGGCCTGCTGCTGCTGGACGTTACCCCCCTGTCCCTGGGCATCGAGACCATGGGCGGCGTGATGACCAAGCTCATCGAGCGCAACACCACCATCCCGGCCAAAAAGAGCCAGGTGTTCACGACCGCCGCCGACAACCAGACCTCCGTTGAGGTCCACGTGCTCCAGGGCGAGCGTGAGATGGCCCAGTACAACAAGACCCTGGGCCGCTTCAACCTGGACGGCATCGCCCCCGCCCGCCGCGGCGTGCCTCAGATCGAGGTCACCTTCGACATCGACGCCAACGGCATCGTCAACGTATCCGCCAAGGATCTGGGCACCGGCAAGGAGCAGCACATCACCATCACCTCCTCCACCAACATGTCCAAGGAGGACATTGACAAGGCCGTCAAGGAGGCCGAGCAGTTTGCCGCCGAGGACGCCAAGAAGAAGGAAGAGATCGACGTCCGCAATCAGGCCGACCAGGTGATCTACCAGACCGAAAAGGCTCTGGAGGACGCCAAGGACAAGATCGACGCCGGCGACAAGGCCACGGTGGAGGCTGCGCTGACCAAGCTGAAGGACGCCATGAAGGGCACCGACGTGGAGGCGATCAAGGCCGCCACTGAGGAGGCCAGCAAGGCTTTCTATCCCATCGCGGAAAAGATGTACCAGCAGGCCAATCCTCAGGGCGGCCAGGCAGGCCCTGACATGGGCGGCGCCAATTTTGCCGGCGGCGCTCCGGGCGGCAGCAATACCGACCCCAATGTGGTGGACGCCGACTACGAGGTCGTGGACGACGACAATAAGTAACGAATCCGAAAAGCGGCGGGGCGGAGATCGCCCCCCTACCAAAACGTAGGGCGGGGGCTTGCCCCCGCCGCTTTCCGCGTAAAGAGGTGAACACCAATGCCTGAACAAAAAAGAGACTATTACGAGGTCCTCGGCGTGTCCAAGGGCGCCACGGACGACGAGATCAAGAAGGCCTACCGGAAGCTGGCCAAACAGTACCACCCGGACCTGAACCCCGGCGATAAGGCCGCCGAGGCCAAGTTCAAAGAGGTCAACGAGGCCTACGAGATCCTCTCCGACAAGGAGAAACGCGCCAAGTACGACCAGTTCGGCCATGCGGGGGTGGACCCCAACTTCGGCGCGGGCGGCGGCTTCGGCGGCGGCTTTACCGGCGCGGATTTCGGGGACTTCGACCTGGGCGATCTGTTCGGCTCCTTCTTCGGCGGCGGCTTCGGCGGCGGCAGCGGCTCGGGCCGCGCCCGCAGCGGCCCCATGAAGGGCGACAACCTGCGCTCCTCGGTGACGATTTCCTTTGAGGAGGCCGCGTTCGGCTGCGAGAAGGAGATCGTCCTGAACCGCACCGAGTCCTGCGACGCCTGCAGGGGCAGCGGCTGTGAGCCGGGTACCACCGCAGAGATCTGCCCCGACTGCCGCGGCGCCGGCACCGTGCGCATTCAGCGGGGCGGGGGGGCCTTTACCTTCGCCACCACCGCCACCTGCCCCAAGTGCGGCGGCACGGGCAAGCTCATCCACTCTCCCTGCAAATCCTGCGGCGGCAGCGGGAGTGTGCGGCGGCAGCGGAAGATCACCGTCAACATCCCCGCGGGCATCGATAACGGCCAGGCGGTCTCCCTGCGCGGCCAGGGCGGCGCGGGCAAAAACGGCGGTCCGGCGGGCGACCTGCTCATCGGCGTCACCGTGCGTCCCCATCCCCTGTTCAAGCGGGACGGCACCTCAGTCTATCTGGACCAGCCGGTCTCCTTCCTCCAGGCCACCTTGGGCGCAGAGCTGGAGCTGCCCACCATCGACGGCAAGGTCAAGTGGAGCCTGCCCGCGGGCACGCAGCCCGGCGCTACCTTCCGTCTGCGGGGCAAGGGGATCCCCAGCGTCAACGGCCGGGGCCGGGGCGACCAGTACGTCACTGTGAACGTTACGGTTCCCACCGGTCTGACCCATGAGCAGAAGGAGGCGCTGCAGGCCTATGGCCAGGCCATGGGCGAGATTCCCGCCGCTGCCGAGGACGGTCTGAAAGGTTTTTTTGACAAGAAGAAGAAAAAGAAATAAAATAGGGGACGGATGCTGATCCGTCCCCTATTTCAGCTGTTTCGGAGGTGTCGGCCATGGGCCCCATCCGCTTTATCGTATATCTGTTCCCGGTCCTGACCATCGCGGCGCTGTTCTATTTCTTCGTCTGGTACTGGCAGGCCACCCGCACGCCGCTGGCCGCTCCTGGTTCCAGCGGGTCCGTACCCAGGCGCCGCTTCACCTTTGCAGGCAAATGCCACCCTATGGCGCGCCGGGATGCGCTGCCTCTGTTTGTGATCACGGCGCTCTATGCATTGACCGCTTTCGCTCAGCTGGGCTCCATGAAAGCGCCTCAGTCCGCCCTGGATCTGGGCGGCACGGAAAGCCATACCATCGTTCTGCCTCAGGAGGTCTATGTAGCGAACCTCTGGTATTTTCCAAATCTGGGCACTGGAGAATACAATCTGGAGATCTCCGCCGATGGAGCGCATTGGTCCACCCTCTGGTCCCGAACCGATGAAAGCGGCAGCGTCACCTCCTACTACTGGGCCGATGCCGCCGGATATGAACCCAGCTACGCCATGTCCCAGAACTACAATCAGCTCTTTAAATGGATTGAACTGGCCCCGGAAAATCCCCAGTACGTCCGGTATCTGCGCCTCACGGGGCGCTCCGACAAGGGTCTGCTGGAGCTGGGGGAGCTGGCCCTCTTCGACCACAACGGAACACGGGTCTCCACAAACGACTCCGCCGAGCCGCTTCTGGATGAGCAGGACACGGTCCCAGACGCGATCTCCTGGTTCAATTCAGCCTATTTCGACGAGATCTACCACCCCCGCACTGCGTTGGAGCACATCGAAGGGGTGTCCCCCTACGAGATCTCTCACCCGCCGCTGGGGAAGCTGATCCTCGGTCTTGGCATCCGCCTGTTTGGGATGACGCCCTTCGGCTGGCGCTTCATGGGCACCCTGTTCGGCGCGGCCATGCTGCCGCTGCTGTATGTGTTTCTGAAAAACCTGTTCGGCAGGACGGCGGTGGCCGCCTGCGGCACCGTGCTGCTGGCTGCCGACTTTATGCACCTGACCCAGACCCGCATCGGTACCATCGACACTTACGGGGTGTTCTTCATCCTGCTGATGTACTATTTTCTATACCGCTATCTCACCCTGCCCGCCGGCGCCCCCTTTCGGAAGTGTGCTCTGCCGCTGTTCCTCTCCGGCTTGTTCTGGGGGATCGGCGCAGCCTCCAAGTGGACGGTGATCTACGGCTGTGTGGGACTGGCGCTGCTGTACTTCATCGGACTGTACCAGAAGCTGCGGGATTGGCCCCGGGAAGAGCGTCACGCCCGTACCGCCTGGACGTTCCGGCTTCTGGCCTTTTCGGTGCTGTGCTTTGCCCTGATCCCGGCCGTCATCTATGTGCTCTCCTATTACCCCTACGCCCAAGCCAAGGGGGACACCAGTCTGAGCGGCTGGCTGGGCGTGATGTGGGAGAATCAGAAGTATATGTTCTCTTACCATAAGGGCGTGGTGGACACACACCCCTATTCCTCCCGCTGGTATCAGTGGATCTTGGACATCCGTCCCATCCTCTACTATCTGGACTCCTCCCTGCCCGGCTACACCACCCGGTTCGGGGCCTTCCTCAACCCGGTGGTCTGCTGGGGCGGCCTGCTGGCCATGATCGCCGTCGCCGTGCGCATGGTCCAGCGCCGCTGCGGCAAGGCCCTCTTCATCCTGGTGGGCTATCTGTCCCAGCTGGCCCCCTGGTTCCTGATCGGGCGCATCACCTTCGCTTATCATTATTTCCCCTCTGTGATCTTCCTGATCCTGGCGCTGTGTTATGTGTTCCACGACCTGGCGGAACGGGAGGACGCCGTCCGCTGGAAACCTGCCGTCTATGCCCTGACCGGCGGCGCCGCGGTCCTCTATGCCATGTTCTATCCCGTACTGGTGGGCATTACGGTACCCACATGGTATACCACCTGCTTCCTGCGCTGGTTCCCTTCCTGGCCCTTCTGAGGCTTTGGGGCCTCGCTCACTTTTTTCTGGAGGTTTCTCACCCATGCTTCTTACGGATTATCATACGCACAGCGTCCTCTCTCCGGACGGAAACGTGCCCCTGGCCCGGATGGCGGATGCCGCCGTGGCGGCGGGTCTGGGAGAGCTTTGCATCACCGATCACTGCGACCTGATGGACCAGGACGGCGGGCGCGTGTACGGCTACAACTGGCCTGCCGCAGTATCCCAGTTCCGCGAGACCGTCCCCATGTTCCAGGGCCGGTTGAACCTCAGGCTTGGTCTGGAATTTGGCGTTCCCCATGTGGACCGTACGGCCGCAGAGCAGATCCTTTCCCTGCCGGAGCTGGACTTTGTCATCGGTTCCGTCCACAACCTAAGTCCCGCGCGCGGCGGGCGCGATTTCTATTTTGTTGATTATCCGGACGCGGACGCCTGCTATGCCGCCCTGGACGACTATTTTGCCTCCATGTCCGTTCTGGCCTCCAGCGATCTGTACGATGTGCTGGGGCATATCATCTACCCGCTGCGGTACATGCACATCCCAGTCTCTCTGGAGCGTTACCGGGAGACGATCCGCACGATCCTGCGCAAGGTGGCGGAGGGCGGCCGCGGCATTGAGATAAACACCTACCGCGGCCGGACCATTGCCGACTGGCGGCCCATTCTGGAGCTCTACCGGGACTGCGGCGGCGAGATCGTCACCGTAGGCTCGGACGCACACCTGCCGGAGCACGTGGGTCTGGGGATATCGGAGGCCTGCGCGCTGCTGCAGCAGACCGGCTTCCGCTATCTTGCCACCTATGAAAAACGAAAGCCGGAACTGCACCGGCTGTAAGGAGGATATGAAACATGAAAATTGCAATGGGCAGCGACCACGGCGGCTTTGCGCTCAAGCAGCATCTCAAGACCTATCTGGAGAACAAGGGCTGTCTGGTGGAAGACTGCGGGACGGATTCCACACAGAGCTGCGATTACCCCGACTTCGGCCGTTCGGCGGCGGAAGCCGTGGCCTCCGGCCGGTGTGAGCGGGGCATCGTCATCTGCACCACCGGTATCGGCATCTCCATTTCCGCCAACAAGGTCCGCGGCATCCGCTGCGCGCTGTGCTCCGAACCGTTTTCGGCCGAGATGACCCGGCGGCACAACGACGCCAACATGCTGGCCCTGGGCGGCGGCATGATCGGCCCCAATATGGCCGAGCGCATCGTGGATGTGTTCCTCTCCACCGCATTCGAGGGCGGCCGCCACCAGCGCCGCGTGGATAAGGTAATGTCCATCGAGGGATAATTTCCCCGGTCTATTCCCGGACAGACAGGCATACCCTCCAAATGAGAAGAAATGAGGGGGTATCGTCATGTCCCGTCTGTCCAAATCTGCGCTGCTGCTGTTTGTGGTCGCTACGCTGGCCGGAGCCTGTCTCCACTTTGTCTACGCGCTGTTTCCAAACGCCGTCACCGCCTGCTTTTCTCCCGTGCAGGAGAGCCTGTGGGAACACCTGAAGCTGCTGTATTGGCCCTATCTGGCCGCCAGCCTTCTGCTGGCGCGGAACGAGGGCTGGGATACCCTGCGCGTCCGCGCCTTTACGCTGCTGCTGTGCTGTGCTGCGGCGTTGGCCGCAGGTTGGCTGTATCATATCATTTTGGGCGGTGAAGCGCTGTTTTTTGACGTGGCGCTGTATGTGCTGACCATGGCGGCGGCGTTCCTGCTGCCTGGCCTGCTCCGGCAGTTTCCGCTCGCCCGGCGAGGACTTTGGCTGCTGCTGGCCGTTGCCCTGGGCGCCGCCATTCTGCTGTTTACGTTCCTGCCGCCATCCGGCCCGCTCTTCCTTGACCTCACCGCCGTCAATACTTGGTATACGCTCCCCTGCTGAATTGAAAAAAGGAATGGTTGTCGTTCCGAAAATTTTGCTTTACAAACGCGAAAAAGATTGCTATAATAATCAGGCACGTTGATAAGCGTGCCTTGCGCGCCCGTAGCGCAATTGGATAGAGCGTCAGATTCCGGTTCTGAAGGCTGGGGGTTCGAGTCCCTTCGGGCGTACCAAAGAAAACCTTGTAATCTCAACGGTTACAGGGTTTTCTTTTGTTTTCGTTTAATGTGTTATGTGCTAATATGATACCAATTTTCGAGGTTAAACTTAGCGTTTGAGGTTAAAAATCTGCGAAATTTTACAGCACGGCGCACCAAAAAACATCCCCCGGACACCAGCACAGGGTATCCGGGGGTGGGTGAGAGTGGATGTTGGGGGAGCGAAGAAGGGGTAGAGTGAGGATTGTGAAAGGTTAAATTGACTATTATAAACGACGAACCATAATTTATGCAGACATTGTATTAATGGAATATAGGTAGTGCGTAAAATTCTGTGTAAAGACCGAAGGCAGGTGAAATGCAATTAGAGGGTGATTGGCACCCTGTGGCCGAAATAAATCATGAGATGGTCGAGAATCGTGCCCCAATTACGGATGGGCATCGTCCATTTTTCAGTGATGTTGATCGTCGCCAAATACAGAATTTTCATCAGAGCGTCATCGGAAACAAAGGCGCTCTTCGTCTTTGTCACCTTGCGCAGCTGGCGATTGAAATTCTCAATGGCATTGGTCGTGTAAATGAGCGTGCGAATTTCAGGAGGATACTTGAACATAGTCGAAAGCTCAGGCCAGTTTACCCGCCAGCTCTTGACTCCGAGAGCATAAGCGCACCGGGCAGAACCGCCGCACGGTTAGTCTGGCTATCGACATTCAATCAAAGCTTCAACGAAAAGGGCCGGGATATGAACGGTGGGCTAAGGTATTCAATCTAAAACAGATGGCCGCAGCCCTTGCCTATTTGCAGGATAATAACCTTCTGGAATATGAGCAGTTGGAGAAAAAAGCGGCTTCGGCAACAGAGTGTTTTCATTGATATAGCGGTACACCTCCAGCCTGCTGGCACATTTTTCAAAATCGGATCTGCAGAAACAGTGGGAAAAGGCTTTTGGCGGATTGTCAAATCAGGTGCGGCGAAAGATCAAAGAAACCTTTAGGCGCAAAACGCCCCGGCCCCAGCCGCAAAAGCGGTCGGGACCGGGGCGCTCTTCGTTTTTCAGGCCAGGCCCAGCAGACGGGCCGTGGTGGCAACCGAAAAGCAGACCAGCATCCCGATGCCGGTGGGCAGCAGGATGGAGACCAGGGTCCATTTGGCGCTGCCCGTCTCCTTCCCAATGGTCAGGCAGGTCGTGGAGCAGGGCCAGTGGACCAGGGAAAAGAGCATGGTGCACACCGCCGTCAGCCAGGTCCAGCCGTTGTCCACCAGCAGCGCCCGCAGGGCCTCCAGATCATCCAGCGCCAGCAGGGAGCCGCTGGAGAGATAGGCCATGATAATGATGGGCAGCACGATCTCATTGGCCGGAAAGCCCAGGAGGAAGGCCATCAGGATGACTCCGTCCAGCCCCAGCAGCCGGGCGAAGGGGTCCAAAAATCCGGTGCACCAGTCCAGGATGCTGCCCCCGCCCACCCGAACATTGGCGCACAGCCAGATCAGCAGCCCCGCCGGGGCCGCAACGGACACCGCCCGCCCCAGCACGAACAGGGTCCGGTCCAGCACCGAGCGGACGATGACCTGCCCGATGCGCGGCCGCCGGTAGGGCGGAAGCTCCAGCGTAAAGGAGGAGGGCACGCCCTTCAGGATGGTACCGGACAGCAGCCGGGACACCCAGAAGGTGAGAAAGACCCCCAGCAGGATGACCCCGGTCAGCAGCAGCGCCGACAGCACGCCCCGTCCCATACCCGCTCCGGTCCCCACAAAAAACATGGTAATGATTGCGATCAGAGTGGGAAAGCGCCCGTTACAGGGAACAAAATTGTTGGTCAGGATGGCGATAAGCCGTTCGCGGGGCGAATCAATGATGCGGCAGCCCACCACGCCGGCCGCGTTGCAACCAAAGCCCATGGCCATGGTCAGCGCCTGCTTGCCGCAGGCGCTGGCCTTTTGAAATGCATGGTCCAGCACGAAGGCCACCCGCGGCAGATAACCGAAGTCCTCCAGCAGGGTGAACAGAGGGAAAAAGATGGCCATAGGGGGCAGCATCACCGAGACCACCCAGGCCAGTACCCGGTACACCCCCAACACCAGCGCCCCATGGAGCCATGCCGGGGCATTCAGAGCGGTAAGCAGGTCACTCAACCGGTCCTGGACCCAGAACAGGCCCGCAGAGAGCAGCTGCGACGGGTAATTGGCGCCCTGGATGGTCAGCCAGAACACCCCGGCCAGCAGCAGAAGCATCAGAGGAATCCCGGTGGCGCGGGATGTGAGCAGGCGGTCCAGCTTGCGGTCCCGTTCCAGGCGCTCCTCCCGCTCACAGGAGACCACACCGGCGCACAGCTCCTCCGCGGTCAAAACCAGCCGCGAGACCAGGCAATCCCTGAGTTCCTTTGCGCCGAGCCCGGACCGGGCCAGAACGCCCCGTGCGCCCTCCAGCGCTTTCTGTAGCGCCTCGTCCCGCCGCACGTCCCAGCCCAGCGTTTCCGACAGGCGCTCCAGCAGCGCAGCGTCCTGATCCAGCAGCCGCAGGGCCGTCCAGCGTGCGCTCAGCCGTCCGGCCAGCCGTGTTTCCAGCAGCGGACGCAGCTGCTCCACCGCGGCCTCGATGGGCGGCAGGTAGCGCACCGGCGGCGGCGCCGGCGCTTCCGGCGCGGCGGTCAGCTCCGCCACCGCGTCCATCAATTCCTCCAGCCCCTCGCCCCGCCCGGCCGCCGTACCCACCACCGGCACCCCCAGCCGCCGGGCGAGGCCCTCCAGATCCACCCGGATCCCTTTTTTTCGGGCCTCATCCAGCAGGTTGACGCACACCACGCACCGCGGTTCCAGCTCCAGCGTCTGCAGGACCAAATTCAGATTGCGCTCCAGACAGGTGGCGTCGCACACCACGACCGCCGCGTCCGCGCCGCCGAAGCAGAGAAAATCCCGCGCCACCTCTTCTTCCGCCGAGTGGGCCATGAGGGAATACGTACCCGGCAGATCCACCAGCACGTAGCCCCGTTCCCGGTGCTCACACTGTCCCTGCGCGTTGGCCACGGTCTTTCCCGGCCAATTTCCCGTATGCTGCCGGAGCCCGGTCAGCGCGTTGAAGACTGTGGACTTGCCCACATTGGGGTTCCCCGCCAGGGCGATCACCCGGTCCTCCGGCCGGTTCTTTTGGAGCACCAGCCCGCCGTCCACCGCGCCCGCGCCGGTGGAGGTATTGGTCAATCCCATCGCCAGCTCCTCCCCCCTTACTGCGTTCAGGCCAGTGCAGTCCGGCCCGCCGGGGCACGCTCCGGGCAGAGCCCCTCCAGCCGGACGCCCCGGGCGTCCCGGCCCCGCAGGGCGATGACCGCGCCCCGGATCAGATACGCCGCCGGGTCCCCGGCGGGACTTTTGGCGGTGCAGGTGACCCGGGTGCCCCGGATCAGGCCCAGATCCAGCAGCCGGCGGCGCATGGCCTCATCGGCCTGGATCTCCGCTACGTAGGCGCTCTGCCCGACCCGCAGGGCGCTGAGAGAATATTCGCTCATATCTCAAATCCCCTTGCCATAAGTTGGTGTAAGGAAACTTTGTTTCCGCACCCTATCTTATTGTGCCGTGCGGCAAAAGGTGCCGCCGGAATGGGAGGTGCGCGCGTATGTCCCAGACGGAACAGGCGGATTTTTACACTCAAAAGGGCTATCAGATGCGCAAACAGCAGCAAATGACCGGCGCTATGGAAGATTACCTGGAGATGATCTGCCGCCAGGCCCGGGCGGAGGGGTACGTGCGCATCAACTTTTTGGCCGGGCGGCTCAACGTACGCCCCTCCTCCGCCTCCAAGATGGTCTATCAGCTGCGGGAGCAGGGTCTGGTGACCTTTGAGAAGTACGGTCTCATCCAACCCACTCAGCGAGGCTGGGAGATCGGCCGTTACCTGCTCTACCGGCACGACGTGCTCCACCGGTTCTTTTGTCTGGTCAACGGCTCCACGGATGAGTTGGAACAGGTGGAGCAGGTGGAACACTATCTCAACGAGAGCACCGTGCACAATCTGGATATCCTGCTGTCCCGGCTGGAAAGCGCTGCTCCGGCGGAATAGCATGCGCCAAAAGGCACAGAACGGCCCGGGAGCCTTCCCGGGCCGTTCTGTCTATTTCCGACAAACCGCACGGCAGCGCATTGACATATCCGTTTCATCTGTTAGAATGATAACAAATCGTTTGAATCGACTGCCGCGGGCCCTGCAAGGCCCGCCTTTGGAGGGAAAAGCATGCCGCAAACTGCACAAGAGAATAAGATGGGCGTGATGCCGGTGCGCCGCCTGCTGATCACCATGGCCCTGCCCATGATGATCTCCATGCTGGTACAGGCCCTGTATAACGTTGTGGGCAGCATTTTCGTGGCCCAGATCAGCGAGAGCGCGCTGACGGCCGTATCCCTGGTCTTTCCCTTTCAAAACCTGATGATCTCCATCGGCGTTGGGACCGCCGTGGGCGTCAACGCCCTGCTCTCCCGCAGCCTGGGCGAAAAGAACTTCGCGCTCGCCGACCAGACGGCGGAGAATGGTGTGTTTCTCTCGCTGCTCAGCTATCTGGCCGTTCTGGTCCTCTCTCTGACGTTGGCGCAGCCCTTTATGGCCATCCAGATCGACGATCCCGAGATCATTTCCTACGGCGTGTCCTATCTGCGCCTGGTGGGCGGGCTCTCCGTCGGCATGTTTGCCGCCATCATGCTGGAGCGTCTGCTCCAGTCCACCGGACGCACCTTCTATACCATGATCACCCAGGGGCTGGGCGCGGTCATCAATATCGTACTGGACCCCCTGATGATCTTCGGCATCGGCCCCTTCCCCGAGATGGGTGTGGCCGGGGCCGCCCTTGCCACGGTGATCGGGCAGTGCGTGGGGGCTGTGCTGGCGCTGTATTACAACATCCGCCATAATCCGGAGATCCATCCCAGGCTGCGGGGCTTTCGCCCCAACGGCGCGGTGATCCGCCGGATTTATGCCGTGGGCGTGCCTTCCATCCTCCTCAGCTCCATCGGCTCGGTGATGACCTTCGGCATGAATCAGATCCTTACCTCCTTTACCTCCACCGCCACCGCCGTGTTCGGCATCTACTTCAAGGTGCAGTCCTTTGCCTTTATGCCGATCTTTGGCCTGAACAACGGCATGGTGCCCATCGTCTCCTACAATCTGGGCGCGCAGAAGAAAAAACGGCTGGTCGGCACGGTGAAATTCGCCTTCCTGCTGGCTCTCTGCATTATGATAGCAGGCTTTTTGGTCTTCCAGCTCCTTCCCGCCCCCATCCTCCGCCTGTTCGACGCGTCGGACACCATGCTCTCCATCGGCGTGCCCGCCCTGCGCATCATCAGCATCAGCTTCCTGCTGGCCAGCGGCAGCATCATCAGCATCTCCACCCTCCAGGCGCTGGGGAAGGGCGTGCAGAGCATGATGATCTCCTTCACACGCCAACTGATCGTGCTGCTGCCCGTGGCCTGGCTGCTCTCCCTCCGCGGCACCCTGGAATCCATCTGGTGGGCCTTCCCCATCGCGGAGGTCGTCACGCTGGCGCTGTCCGTCTTCCTGTTGGCGCACGCCTATCGAACGCTCGTCAAGCCCATGCCGGATGAGGAATAGACGCTCCAAAAGGCCCCCCTGATGCGCTGCATCAGGGGGGCCTTTCCGTTCGCGTCATGCCGTTCTTTTGTCCTTCTGGAGGTGCGCCAGCTTGACGCAGGCCGCGATAACGCCGAAGAGGAACCACCAGGTGAACATATTGCGGGGATAGAACCAGGTGTATTCGGCCAGTCCGATGACCAAAATACCGCAGAAGCCGCCGATCGCCGCCGCCAGCAGCCGCCTGAGGCGCACGTCCGCCGCGGCGCAGAAGGCTTTTACCCCGCTTTTGAGCTGCCAGAGGAGCAGCGCCAGGAAGGCGAGCAGGCCCAGTATCCCGGTCTCGCCCCACATCTGCAGATAGTTGTTGTGGGTGTGGATGGGATAGCTGCCGTCGAAGATGGTGGGGTAGGTCTGGAACACCTTTTTCATCACATCGCTGCCCAGGCCCACGCCGCGGGCCCAATAGTCTTCCATCAGATTCTTGGTGGTCTGATAGATCTCAAACCGGTAGCGGGTGGAGGTGTCCCTGGTATTGCCGATGGTGAGGATGCGGTTGTAAATGGTCTCGGGCAGGAACGGGATGGCCGCCAAGCCCACCAGCAGGATGAGGGGTACAAAGCGCCAATCCAGCAGGGCCAGAAATACCACCACCGCCAGGGCCAGTCCGATCCAGCCGGAGCGGGAGTAGGTAAAGCCGATGGCGGCCACGCCCGCACACAGGGAGAACAGCGAGAACACCTTACCCCGCCAATGGGAATTCAGAAAAAGGGCCAGATCCAGCGGCAGGAGCATCACCAGCTGTTCGGCAAAGTTGTTGGGGTTGTCGAAGAAGGAATAGACCCGCCCCGGCATATCGGCATTGAGCGTCATATCCTGCTGGGAGGGGACCACCTCCACACCGACGTAGCCCTGATAGCAGCCGTACAGGGCGGCCACCGAGATGCCCAGCACCGCCAGGGCCACCACCAGCTGGAGCTGCTCGTACCGGCGCACGGAACTGACCAGCACCAGCACCAGGAGGAAACCCGTCAGGTGGAAGAAGAAAAACCGCATGGACAGATGGGTGGACAGGGACCCCGCCAGCGCAATGCAGAGGAAGGCCAGATAGAGGGTCATATAGGGCCCCAGCCGGTCCAGCTCCAGGCGGTTCTTCGGCCGGGAGGCGCTGCCGATCACGAACAGGCCCAAAAGGCCTGCCGCGGCGGCAAAGCCGTAGGCATTGTTCCAAAGGGAATGGGGCGCCGCCAGCATCACCAGCAGGAACACGCCCACAAAAAAAGATGTGGCGCCGCCCAGCGCGGCGATGAGGCGGCAGAACAGGCTGCCCGCCCAGATGTCCCGCCCCAGTTGGTAGATCCATTTTACCAGTGCGCAGGGGATGTTCAGGATGGCCGTGAACACACGGCAGGCAATGCTGTCCGGCCAGCGCCGGGAGACCGCGCCCTCCCGCCACAGCGCATTCCAGATCACGCTGTTCTTGGCCTGTAGGCAAAACCATTCTCCCACCCGGTCCAGGGCGCGGCCCAGGACGCTATTGGCTCCCGCCTGTTTCAGCCCCAGCCAGGCGGCCAGAAAAACGCGCAGGAACCAGCTGTTTTCCGTAATTGACATCAGTTTTTATACTCCTTGGAATCCGTCGTGGAGCGCCTTTTCATAGACGCCGAAGGTGGCACGGGCCATTTTATGAACCTCAAATTTCGCCTCGATGGTCCTGCGGGCATTTTCCCGGCATGCATCCGTAAAGGAGGGGTCCTCCAAAAAGCGCTCCATCGCGGCCGCCATGGAATCGGGGTTATCATATTCCACCAGCAGTCCGCAGCCCGCCTCGTCGTTCACAATGTCGGAATTGCCCCCCATGTCGGTGGCGATAACGGGCAGGCCCGCCGCCATGGCCTCGATGATAAGGAAGGACAGCGCCTCGTGCCGGGAGGCGTTCACATACAGGTCGGAGCCCTTGTAGAGGTTCTTGATATCCTTGCGGAAGCCGATGAATTTGACGCGATCCTCCAAAGCCAGCTGCTTTACCTGCGCCTTGGTGGGCTCCAGCAGCGGGCCGTCCCCCGCCAGCACCAGCGTAAAGGGCTTGTCCGTCCGCTGGGTCAGGCGCTTCACCGAATCGATGAGGTAGCGGTGCCCCTTGTCGTCGGCAAAGCGGGAGGCGCAGAGCATCACAAAACGTCCCTCGTCCAGCCCCAGTTCGGCGCGGAGGGTGGACTGCGAGCGCTCGCCCGCCCAGGCGTCCAGATCCACGGCGTTGAAGATGACCTGGATGCGCTCCCCGCTCCAGCCGTTGGCGATGAGCTGCTCTTTTCCCTTGTTGCACACGGCGATCATCTGATCCTGGCGCTTATCCAGAATGCGGTTGGTGAAGCGGGTCACCGCATCGTTGGCCAGGACGAAATGATTGGTGTACACCACCCGGATATGCGGATTGTATTTCTTGGCCAGCAGGGCGGTGTAGTGCTCCCGCAGGTAATGGCAGTGGACCAGATCGATCCCCCACTCGGCACACAGGGCCGCCAGGTCGCGGGCCGCCTTGTAGTCGAAGCGGCGGCGCATCTCCACACGCCGGCAGGGTACGCCCATCTCCTCCAGCCGCTCCACCAGCAGGCCGCCCTCATGATAGGCAAAAAAGGGCTGGACCAGTCCGTCGGCCGAGAGATAGTTCACCAGAGTCTCCACATACCGCTCCGTCCCCGCCTTCCCGGCGAAGTTGAGCAGATAGAGCACCTTCGTCATAGAAGGATACCCCCTTTTTCCCATAGTAGGCGCGGACTTCCGATCCGCGTCTCCCATTCTACAGGAAACCGCCGGGGAAATCAACCTGCTTTTCAAACAGCGAAGGCCCGCCGCAGCTGCGGCGGGCCCCTTTGCTTTGACTTCCCCGGGCGGAGCAGATCCGCCCTGCGGCAAGGTTTTGCTTCGCAAAACGCTTGTATGCGCCGCAGGCGCGGGGCGCTTGCGCGCCCGGTCGCACGGGAGGGTCCGTCGGAACTCCGCCCGCCCCTTCTTACCGGTAGCTCTTGCGCTTCGCCACCATGTCCGTGTGCGCTCCCCACGAAAGGAATCCTTTCTGGGGCCCCTTTGCTTTGACTTCCTCGGGCGGAGGAAATCCGCCCTGCGGCAAGGCTTTGCTTCGCAAAACGCTTGTACGCGCCGCAGGCGCGGGGCGCTTGCGCGCCCGGTCGCACGGGAGGGTCCGGTGGAACTCCGCCCGCCCTTTCTTACCGGTAGCTCTTGAGCTTCTCCACCATGTCCGTGTGCTCCCAGGGCAGGTCGATATCGGTGCGGCCGAAGTGGCCGTAGGCGGCGGTCTGCTCGTAGATGGGACGGCGCAGATCCAGGTGCTCGATGATCTTGGCGGGGCGCAGGTCAAAGCACTCGTTCACGATCGCGGAGAGCTTCTCCTCGCTCAGCACGCCGGTGCCGTAGGTATCCACCAGAACGGAGACGGGATGGGCCACGCCGATGGCGTAAGCCAGCTCGATCTGGCACTTGCGGGCCAGGCCGGCGGCCACGATGTTCTTGGCCACATAGCGGGCCATATACGCGGCGGAGCGGTCCACCTTGGTGGGATCCTTGCCGGAGAAGCAGCCGCCGCCGTGGGCAGCGGAGCCGCCGTAGGTGTCCACGATGATCTTGCGCCCGGTCAGGCCGGTGTCGCCCACGGGGCCGCCCACAACGAAGCGCCCGGTGGGATTGACATAAAACTTGGTCCCCCGGTCGATATACTTGGCGGGGATGACCGGCTTGATGATGGTCTCCACAATGGCCTCCCGCAGATCCTTGAGGGCGATATCCGGGTCGTGCTGGGTGGACACCACGATGGCCGGGCAGCGCAGCACGCGGCCATCGTCGTCATACTCCACGGTGACCTGGCTCTTGCCGTCGGGCCGCAGCCAGGTCAGTTCGCCGGTCTTGCGCGCCTCGGCAAGCTTGCGGGAGAGCTGGTGGGCCATAGAGATGGGGGCGGGCATCAGCTCCTGGGTCTCGTCGCAGGCATACCCGAACATCATGCCCTGGTCGCCGGCGCCGATCCGGTCGGCCGCGTCCACGCCGCCGTTCTGGGCCTCATAGGACTGGTTGACGCCCATGGCGATGTCGGGGGACTGCTCGTCGATGGCGGTCATCACCGCGCAGGAGCGGTAATCAAAGCCGTAGCTGGGGTCGGTATAGCCGATGCGCTCCACCGTGCGGCGGACGATGGCGGGGATGTCGGTATAGTGCTTGGTGGTGATCTCGCCCATCACCGTCACGATGCCGGTGGTGGTAAAGGTCTCGCAGGCCACGTGGGCGGTGGGGTCGGCGGCCAGGATGTCGTCCAGGACGGCGTCGGAGATCTGGTCGCACACCTTATCGGGATGCCCCTCGGTAACGGACTCGGAGGTAAACAGTCGCTTTGCCATAGTTCTTTCTTCCTTTCTTTTTCTGGAGGGAGCCTGCCGGGTCGAAAAAGCGCTCCGCCGGACGGCGGAGCGCGGAAAGAGGCTCATCCATCCTCATCTTTCGATACTTCTACCGTCGGATTTGGCACCTTGCAATGCAGGTTGCCGGGCTTCATCGGGCCGATCCCTCCGCCACTCTTGATAAGGCTATTCAATTGACACTGGATATTGTAATCACTCTCGCGTGCAATCGCAATAGACAAAACAGCCTCTTTGTATAATGCCGTCGGAATGCGTGTCCCGCGCGCCCTATTCCGCCTTCCAGCCGTTGAGGTAGGCCTGCTGCTCCGGGGTGAGCGCGTCGATGGCCAGCCCCAGCGCCGCCAGCTTCACCCGGCCGATCTCCTCGTCGATCTCGTCGGGTACCTGGTAGACCTTCCGCTCCAGCCCCTGCCGGTGCCGGACCAGCCACTCCAGCGCCAGGGCCTGCACCGCAAAGGACATGTCCATGATCTCCGCCGGGTGCCCGTTGCCTGCCGCCAGATTCACCAGGCGGCCCTCGCCGAGCACGTTGAGCACCCTTCCATCGGGCAGGGTATAGCCTTCTATATTCTCCCGGCGCACTTCCCGCCCGACCGCCATGGCCGCCAGTCCCGCCACATCCACCTCGCAGTCGAAGTGGCCGGCATTGGTCAGCAGGGCGTTGTGCTTCATCACTGCAAAGTGCCTGGGGGTGATGACGTCCTTGCACCCGGTGACCGTGACGAATACGTCGCCGCAGCGGGCCGCCTCGTCCATGGGCATGACCCGGAAGCCGTTCATGGTGGCGTCCAGCGCCTTGAAGGGGTCCACCTCGCAGACGACGACGTCGGCCCCCATGCCTTTGGCCCGCATGGCCACGCCCTTGCCGCACCAGCCGTATCCGGCCACTACCACGGTCTTGCCCGCTACGACCAGATTGGTGGTGTGCATGATGGCGTCCCACACGCTCTGACCGGTGCCGTATTTATTGTCATAGTAGTGCTTGGCCCTGGCGTCGTTGACCGCCATCATGGGACAGGGCAAAATCCCCTCCCGCTCCCGGGCCCGCAGGCGCAGGATGCCGGTGGTGGTCTCCTCGCAGCCGCCGATCAGGTTCTCCCCCAGCTGCGCGCATTTACCGCCCAGCAGGTGGACCAGGTCTCCCCCATCGTCCACAATCAGGTGGGGCCGAACCTTCAGCGTTTCGATCAGATGGCGCTCATACTCCTGGGCGGACGCGCCGTGGACGCCGAAGGTCTCCACCCCCATGGACGCCAGTCCCGCAGCCACATCGTCCTGGGTGGACAGGGGATTGGATCCGGTGAGCCGGACCTGTGCCCCGCCCTTCTGGAGCACATAGCCCAGATTCGCGGTCTTGGCCTCCAGGTGGACCGACACGGCGATGCGCAGGCCGGCAAAGGGCTGCTCCCGCGCAAAGCGCTCCTCAATGCGCCCCAGCGCGGGCATAAAGTCCCGCACCCACCGGATCTTGCGGCGGCCGGACTCTGCCAGGGATTGATCCTTCAGGATGCTCATAGCGCTTCTCCTTCCTCTCCGGCCTTCTCCCGCTCCATAGCCGCGGGAGAGGGGCCGTCCCAGAAATCCAGCGTCAGCAGGGGCTTGCTGCGCCGGAAGCACTGCACCTGCCGGTGGATCCGCGCCAGCTGCGCGCCGCTGGGCGCCTCCTCCGGGCCGAAGGCCGGGCAGGTGAAGAACCAGCAGAATTTGGCGCCGGAGGCGATGATCTGATCAAAAAAGCCTTCTTCCGAAACCCGCCCGGCGTTCTCAGCCGTGCAGCGGCAGGCCACGCCGAAGGGCAGCCGGGCGCGGCGCATCAGCGCCATAGCCCGCTCGGTCTCCGGGGTGGGCTGGTCGGCCTGGATGGCCGGGAACAGATTGCCCACCCGCAGCATGTCCTCCGCCAGCTCCCCGGTAATGGATTCCGGCGGGGTAAACGCAGCGAACACGCAGCCGCTGTGCTTGTTGCACAGCGCGATGATCTCCTGCTCCCGGGAGAGCGGATCTCCTCCGGGAAAAATATAAAGGTAGGTCCCCCCCGCCTTGCGGGCGTCGATCTCCTCATCCAGGCTGTCGAACTCCATCACCGGGCGCACGCCGTAGATCGCGCTGCCGCAGCCCTTGCAGCCCATATCGCAGGGAAAGGTGGGGTCGATCAGGACCGACCAGGGCGCCCCGCCTTCCGGCCAGCCTCCCTCTGCATTTTTCTGCGGCCAATCCAGCAAGTTCCCGTTGAGCACAAAATTTTCAAAGAGCTTTTTCAGCACCCGGCTGTCAATGTCGGTGTACATGCTCTTGATCAGGCGGTACCAGTTGTTTTCCGGGTCGCTCATGGCGCTGCGGAACAATTCCCGGTAATGCTGGGGCAGCTTTTCCCCGGTAAACCGATCCACCCACTCCATCAGCCTGGGAAGGTTGGCATCCGGGTCCCGCTCCAGATAATCCAGGACCTTGGAGAACCCGAACGCCTTAATGTGAGCCGATATGCCCATTTCTGCGGCACACTCCTCTCCCAAAGTTTCATTCCATTTGAACCTTTGCTTATCATACCCCATCCGCCCCTGCCGCGCTATAGACAAAATTTCAACCTTGTCACAATTTCCGATTTTTTTGCGGGGACAGGCGGGGTATTCCAATATACTTTCCCGCAGGGCTGTGGTATAATAGCCGCAATGCGGCTATTATACCACAGAACCGGCATGATTCGCTCCCGCCCTGCGGGCTTCCGGCGCGAACGATGCCGCCTGCCGCGATACGCTTTGCGCGCGGTATCCTAGCTGCAAGCGGCCGTGCCCGTCCCATCCGCCCGACCGGCACGATCCTTTTCGTTCAGGAGTGAGCTTACATGCGCACAGGACTTATTACCTTCCATTTCGCCCACCATTACGGGGCCCAGCTCCAGGCCTACGCCACCATGCGCTCCATCCAGGCCCTGGGAGCGCAGTGCGAGATCATCGACTACCGCCTGCCCCACACCACACGCACCAATCAGCTCTTCAAGCGCTCCGGCGCGCTGCGGGATATGGTCTCCGACGCCCACACCGCGCTCCACTACGCCGCGTTCCGGCGCCGCTTCGACCGGTTCGAGGCCTTTGTGGCCCAGGAGATGACCCTCTCCCCCAAGCGGTATACCACCTTCGACCAACTGGAAGCGGACGCCCCGGAGTACGACGTGTACGTGGCGGGCAGCGATCAGATCTGGAACCCTTATATCTTTCAGGACAAACAGTTCGACCCTGCCTTCCTGCTGGCCTTCGTGCGGGAGGGACGCCGCATCGCCTACGCCCCCAGCCTGGGGGTGTCGGAGCTGCCCGAGGACAAGCTGGCGCAGCTGCGCCGCTGCCTGGCGCCCTACTCCGCCCTGTCCGTTCGGGAAAAGCGGGGGCAGGCCCTGCTGGAGCAGGCTGCCGGACAGCAGGCCCGTGTGGTGCTGGACCCCACCCTTCTGCTGACCGGAGCGGACTGGGGCGCGCTGGCCGCGCCGCCGAAGGAGCCGGGCCAATACATACTCTGCTATTTCGTCTCCGACCCCGGCGAGGCCGCCCCCTACGCCCAGGCGCTGTCCCAGCGCACCGGCTGGCCTATCCTCCAGCTGGCGGGCGCACGGCGGAAGATCGACGGCGCCGCGCGGCTGATCTTTGACGCGGGCCCCAAGGAATTTTTGGGCCTGTTTCAAAACGCCGCCGCCGTAGTCACCAACTCCTTCCATGGGGCGGTCTTCTCCCTCCAGTTCCAGAAGCCTTTCTTCACCTCCATGTCCCCCAGCGAACGGCGGGAGCCCACCTATTCCCGCATTTACAGCCTGCTCTCCCGGCTGGGCTGCACCGGACGCATCATCGGTCTGGACGCCACCGAAGCGGTGGACGCCCCCATGGACTACGCCGCGGTCCATCAGCGGCTCTCCGCCGAGCGCGCCGACTCTTTGGCCTATCTGAAGGCCGCCCTGGAGGGGACGCAGCTTCCGCTCCAGCCCGTGCAGGCAGACACGCCGGGCCGGGAAGCGCCCGCGCTGTGCCGCCGTGAGGACTGCACCGGCTGCACCGCCTGCGCCGCCGTCTGTCCGGTGGGGGCCATCACGCTAACGGCGGATCACGAGGGCTTTCTGCGTCCTGTGATCGGGGATTCCTGCATCCTGTGCCGCAGCTGTGAACGGGTCTGCCCCATGCTCCAGCCCGCCTCCCCCGTCCACATCCCCGCTGCCGCCCACGCGCTCTGGAACAGCGACGAGGCCGAACGCGTCCAAAGCTCTTCCGGCGGCTTTTTCTCCCTGCTGGCCCGGCATACCCTCGCCCAGGGGGGCGCCGTATTCGGCGCGGTGCTGGACGCGCATCAGACCACCCGCCACGTATGTGCCCGCTCCACAGCGGAGCTGGGGCCCATGCGGGGTTCCAAATATGTGCAGAGCGACCTGGGCGACACCTTCCGGCAGGCCCGCGCTCTGCTGGAGGCGGGCACACCGGTGCTCTTTTCCGGCGTGCCCTGCCAGATCGACGGCCTGCTGCGCTTTTTGGGCCGGGATTACGAGCATCTGCTTACCTGCGACCTGGTTTGCCACGGGGTCCCCTCCCCGGCGGTATTCCGTGCCTGGCTGGATACGCTGGAGGCGCGGCAGGGCTCCACGGTCCGCCAGGTCCGCTTTAAGGACAAATCCCACGGCTGGTCCCACCCTTACCTGAGCGTGACCTTTGCCGACGGCGGCGTGTACACGGAGGATTTCAACCGCACCTGCTATGGCCGCGGCTTTGGGATGCAGCTGTTCCTGCGCCCCGCCTGCGCCGTGTGCAAATACACCAGCGTCAGCCGCCCCGCCGACTTTACCCTGGCCGATTACTGGGGGCTGGACCCGGCGCTGGAGCTGCCGGTGGAGCGGGACAAGGGCGTATCCATGGTCCTGGTCAACAGCGCCCGGGGCCGCGCCGTGTTCCAGGAGCTCTCCCCCCGCTTCGGCCAGGTGGAGCGTCCCCTGGAGGAGGCGGTGGCGGGCAACCCCCGCCTGGCCTCTCCTCTCAAGGCCAATCCCCGCCGGGCGGCTTTCTTCTCCGCCTTCCGTACCCTGCCCTTTGAACAGGTGGAGCGCCGTTTTCTGGCGCTTCCTCCCCTGCCCTACCGGGCCGCCGCCAAAGCGCTTACACCGGGGATGAAGGAGAAGCTGCGCAGGCTCATGAAATAACCGGCCGCAAAAAGTTTACAATTTGTTTTAGAAATATCCCCCGTTCCCTGTTAGACTAACGTTACTACCCTGATCTGGGAGGAATTGCCTTTGAAATCCATCGACGCGCTTTTGGACCGTTTCTGCTACCGGCACCCCAAGCTGGGCATCCCCAATCTGATGCTGATCATCTCCGTGGGCAACGTGATCGTGCTGCTGCTGGACCTGTTCAGCCATTATACCTTTTCCTATTGGATCAGCTTTGTCCCGGCGCTGATCTTCCAGGGGCAGATCTGGCGGCTGGTGACCTTTATTTTTGTGCCGCTCAACGAAAACCTCCTCTGGTTTCTCTTCTCGGTGCTGCTGTACTATTCCATCGGCCGCAGCCTGGAGCAATCCTGGGGCGCCACCAAATTCACCGTATACTACTTTCTGGGCGTCATCCTTACCATCGTGTACGGCCTGATCATGGGTCTGGTGGGCTACGGCTGGTATCAGACCGCCAATATGTACTACCTGAACATGTCCCTCTTCCTGGCCTTCGCCACCCTTTATCCGGATACGACCTTTTTGATCTACTTCATCATCCCGGTCAAGGCCAAATGGCTGGCCTGGCTGGACCTGGGCTTTCTGGCCCTGGCCGTGGCGGGCACGCTGATAGGCGGCAATCTCCCCATGGCTCTGGTGCCCTTGGTGGCCATTCTCAACTATGTGCTCTTCTTCTGGTCTGACCTCATGGGCATGTTGGGACGCGCCAGGCACCGCCACTCCCGCCAGACGGTGAACTTCAAGCAGGCCACCCGGCAGGCCCATCAGCAAAAGGGATATCTCCACAAATGCGCCGTCTGCGGCAAGACCGACACCGATGATCCCGACGAGGCGTTCCGCTACTGCTCCAAGTGCAACGGCTACTACTGCTACTGCTCCGAGCATATCAACAACCACGTGCATATCCAGTGATCAAACAAGCCCGTCCCTCCATCCGCCTGCAGGCGGATGGAGGGACGGGCTTGCGTCTGTCGAAACAGGATACGGGACAAGGTTCGATCTCCCGCAAAAAAGTCACCCCGTCCGTCCTGAGAAGGGTCCCTTCCGACGCGCGTTCTCCAGGGGACCCGCTCGTGCCCCGGCAGGGCAATTCCCCTTGTGCCGCCGGAAGGGACGGATTGTGATTGATGCCGTCATCTTCGCGGGACAAAACCCGGCCGGGCGCTTGTGCGGAAGGCGTTTCGACAAGCGGAAGGCCGTGCGGACGGTCAGCACACCACTGGACTGGAGGTCCACTCCAGCGCGCAGGGACGCGGGCGCGCAAAGCACAGGCCGTACAGATCGGTGCACCGCCCTTCCAGCTCGAACAGGGTCCGCCCTTCCGCTTCCAGCGCGCGGGCGTGGGCAGGCTTGGTGATGACCGGCAGAGAGGCCGCCTGCTTCATCCGCCGCAGCAGTCCTCCCCCCCGTTCATTGAGCCCCAGCACCCGCAGGTAGGGCACATGCGCAGGTCGGTCCGCTTTGGTAAGGCCCAGAAACGCCCACAGCAGCAGCCGGCGGACCCGGGCTTCGGTATAGCGCCTGGTGTTGGCCTGCGCATAAAACGCCGGTATGCTCTCCGCCCGGCGCCCCGCCCGGACCAGCCGCTCAGGCAGCCCTTCGGACGCGCCGCTGTCGGGCAGGGCCGCCCAGTCCTCCGCGGTCATGGTCCGCACCCTTGCCAGCATCACCTGCTCCACCCGCTTCAGGGCAGGCAGACCGATGAGCGAATCCTCCAGCCGCTCCCTGGCCCCCGGCAGCAAATAGGGCTCCGCCCTGTCCCACCGCCCCTCCAACAGATTCCAGCGGATCTCCGTGGCCGAGGCAAACTGCATCCGGTCCACGGTGCCGGCCCCGGCGGCGCCGTCCTCCCGGCGGGTGTCCATCCCCCCCATGCTGTTATGGGGCGCGCCCCGGCGGAGTACCGTCATTGGGGTCATCCGGGCGTCCAGGGTGCGGACGGCCCGGATGTACTCCACACCCAGGTTATTGTTGGCCTTGCGGAGCAGCGATGCGCTCTCCGGTCCCGCCAGCGCCTCCACGGCTGCCTGGCGGCAGGCCGCAAACGGTTTGCCCTGCTCCAGCCGGACCCGCAGGGCGGCAGGATACTCCGGGGCGTCCAGACAGGCCGCCGCTCGCTGCAGCGCCTCCACATCGCCGCATTCGCTGCCGAAAGACAGCACGTCCACCACGCCGGTGGCCGCCAGGACCTCCACCCCGCCCCGGGCGAACGTCTCGGCCGAGGCGGCGGCCCAAGGCGTAGGCAGCTCCAGCACCAGGTCCGCCCCTCCCATCAGGGCCAGCCGCGCCCGGGTCCATTTGTCCGCGATGGCGCAGTCGGCCTGCTGAGTCCAGTGTCCGCTCATGACGCATACGATGGCCGTGTTTTCCCCCAGCAGGCGCTTCGTCTGGGCAAGGTGCCAGGCGTGTCCCCGGTGGAAGGGGTTGTATTCACAGATGATGCCCGCCGTCCTCATGGGCTGTTCCTCCAAAAGAACCCTGAATTTTTGTCCGATTTGTGCGAAAATATGGGTTGTCCTTCGGTCAAAAAAGGGCTAGAATATAGTTTGTATATGCTTTCCTATTTTACTACGTGAACTTTGGGTATACAAGCCGTATGCCACGAATTTAAAGGAGAGATCGTAAACATGAAAGTCCTGGTCATCAACGCCGGCAGCTCCTCCCTGAAGTATCAGCTCATGGACCCCGAGACCCGCGAGGTGCTGGCCAAGGGCCTGTGCGAGCGCATCGGCATCGACGGTCGCCTGACCCACAAAATCCCCGCCAGGGATGCCAAACACGAATTTGAAATCCCCATGCCCACCCACGCCGAGGCCATCCAGGCCGTGCTGGACGCCCTGCTCTCTCCCGAGTACGGCGTGATCAAGAGCGCCTCTGAGATCGACGCCGTGGGCCATCGCGTGGTGCACGGCGGCGAGAAGTTTGCCGCCTCCGCCCTCATCACCGGCGAGGTCATGGCCGCCATTGAGGAGTGCATCCCCCTGGCTCCTCTGCACAACCCCGCCAATATCACAGGCATCAAGGCCTGCCAGGCCGTCATGCCCGGCGTGCCCATGGTGGCCGTGTTCGATACCGCCTTCCATCAGACCATGCCCGCCAAGAGCTACATCTATGCGCTGCCTTACGAATACTATGAGAAGGACAAGGTCCGCCGCTACGGCTTCCACGGCACCTCTCACAAGTACGTCTCCGGCCGGGCCGCCGCCATGCTGGGCAAGCCCATCGAGCAGCTGAAGATCATCACCTGCCACCTGGGCAACGGCTCCTCCGTCACCGCCGTGGACGGCGGCAAGAGCGTGGATACCTCCATGGGCTTCACCCCCCTAGCCGGCCTGCCCATGGGCACCCGCTCCGGCGACCTGGACGCCGGTATCCTGGAGTATTTGATGAACCGGTACGGCTACGACATCAAAGAGATGCTCAACATCCTCAACAAGAAGTCCGGCGTGCTGGGCATCTCCGGGGTGTCCTCCGACTTCCGTGACCTGAGCGACGCCGCCGAGCAGGGCAACCAGCGTGCCGAGCTGGCCGTAGACGCCTTCAACTACGGTGTAAAGAAACTCATCGGCGCCTATGCCGCCGCCATGGGCGGGGTGGACGCCATCGTCTTCACCGCCGGCGTGGGCGAAAACTCCGCCGACCAGCGCCTGGCCATCGCTTCCGGCCTGGAGTTCATGGGCGTGAAGATGGACGCCCAGGCCAACAACGTCCGCGGCAGGGAGACCGTCATCTCCACCGCCGACTCCAGGGTGAAGGTCCTCCTCATCCCCACCGACGAGGAGCTTATGATCGCCATGGATACCGCCAATATCGTCAACCAGTAAGCGCAGCCGGGTCGTCTCGCGGCGCGTTTCAACCAAAACACGGACTGCCGGGCAGCTTGCCCGGCAGTCCGTGTTTTCTCCTTTTTTCGGATGCGTCCTGCCCGCTACTGCCGGATGCTCCGGCTGCCGGAGTAGCGGCAGGCCAACACCCGCTCGATGGCAAGCCCGTCCGCATCTCCCCGCTCCGTCAGCGCCAGCAGCGCCTGCGGCTGACCGTAGACCAGCGCGCCATAGATCCGGATGCCGTGCTCCTCTACATAGTCCCGCTGGCCTGCAAAGTCGTACTCCGGGAACTGCGCGCCCGGTCCGACCAGCGCATCCGCCGCTTTCGTCCGCTCCGCCGCATAGGACAGTAGACTTTGGAAATGCTGGGTATACAGCCCCCCATAAGCCTTCGCCATCGCCGCAGCGCTGCCGCTGGGAAACCAATTCCCCAGCCGCTCCGCCAGACTGAGCATCGGGTAGTCCGCCAGCCCGCCCTGCGCGCACGAGCCGTCCACCGTGGAAAAACCCCGCAGGACCGCCGGATCGTCGGAGGTGCGCACGGCACACCAGCGGAAGGAGATTTCCACTCCATACCGCTGTTCATAGCCGTGCGCCAACGCGGCAAACTCCATGGGCGTCAGATCCTGCGGAAAATGGACCCAGACGGAGACGTAGGCGCTTTCGTCCAGCTGGGCCAGATCGGCTTCGTAATCCGGGATTCGGCGGACGCCCTCCTCCACCGCCCCGGACTCCGCCAGCGCATACAGGCCGATGGCCTGCTCGCTCCACAAATATCCGTTTTCCCCGTCCTGGCCGGGTTCCAGCGTACGGCTGACCGCAGTGCGCTCCCCGGTAAGCCAGTCCTCCTCGGTATAAGACAGATCGTACCGGCCGAATCCCCGGTTTCCGGTCTGGATGTCCCGGACCGACCGGCCGGGCATGATCAGCTCGTAGAACGCGTTCAGGTCATACCAGATATCTTCCCGCTCGTCTCCAGCCTGCCCTACGCTTCTGGCGTTGGGCTGGTAGCAGAAGGACGCCGCCAGGGGGGAGACTACGAGACGCACCCCCAGCAGGACGGCCAGCACAACGGCCGCCGACAGGACCGCCACCCGGCCCAGGCGGCGATTTACGATGCGGCGCACCCGCCGGGCCGGCTCTGTCTCCTCCGAAGTTCGGTGCGCCCCCTCTCCGGTCAGCTCGGCCTCCAGCCCCTCGGCCAGATAATCGGAAATGGCCGCGCTCTTCTCCAGCTCGGCCTCCACCAGCGCCCGCTCCGCTTCCGTCGCGGCGCCGGTTCGATACCGTTCCAACAGCTCACGAAAACTCACAATTGTCCCTCCAGTCTGGTTTTGAGCTTTTGCCGGGCCCGGCACAGCAGCGTGCGGGCCGCGCCGGGAGAAAGTCCCATGGCCGCCCCCACCTCGCGCAGCGGCAAGCCGGCGTAGTAGTGGAGCGTTACCGCCTCCCGATCGGCGGGGGACAGCTCCAGCACCGCCCGGTAGACCGCCCGGCGGCGCTCCTCCCGGATGAGATCCTCCAGCAGATCCTCCTCTGCCGCCAGCCGTTCCGGGTCAGGAGGCTCTCCGGTCTGGAACTTTCTCCGGCGCATGCTGTCCACCCACAGGTTGCGGCACACCCGAAAGAGCCAGCCCTTCCACTCCCCCTCCCGCTCCAGCGAGAGCAGGGCGCGGTAAAAGGTCTCTCCCACCAGGTCCTGGGCCTGGTCCGGGTTCTTACAGAGGGAATAGGCGTACAAGTACACCTCTCCCACATGCCGCCGGTAGAGCGCCTCCAGCCCGTCGTACATCCCGTCCTCCCCCCCTCACCCGACAAACGTCTCAGCGGGCAAAATGTTACACGTTTCATTCTATTTGCATGCATCCAGTCAAAGTGGTGCAATTTATTCCGCATACCCCGCATAGTTTCCGTCACTTTTGCAATTTACAAATTTTTTCTTGCAATTTCAATGTGGCAGCAGTATAATATGAGCTAACGTGGCAAAGCGGCTGCTGCACGGGGCGCGTCCCTGTGTGTATCATAGCAAAAATCAGGCCGGTCCGTCCACCGTATGGACCGCCAAGCAAAGGGGTTTGGCAACTATGGCATTTCAGTTCACCGATTCCTATCTTCAGGGCGTTTATGAAACTCTGTGCAGGAAAAACGCCCAAGAGCCCGAGTTCCTCCAGGCTGCCGGCGAGGTCCTGGAGTCCCTCCAGCCCGTGGTGGCCCAGCGGCCGGAGCTGGTGAAGTCCGGCGTCATCGACCGCATCGTGGAGCCCGAGCGCAGCCTGATGTTCCGCATCTCCTGGGTGGACGATCAGGGCAAGGTGCAGGTCAACCGCGGCTATCGCGTACAATTCTCCACCGCCATCGGCCCCTCCAAGGGCGGCCTGCGCTTCCATCCCAGCGTGAACCTGTCCATCATCAAATTTTTGGGCTTCGAGCAGATCTTTAAAAACAGCCTGACCGGCCTGCCCATGGGCGGCGGCAAGGGCGGCGCCGACTTCGATCCCAAGGGCAAGAGCAACAATGAGGTCATGCGCTTCTGCCAGTCCTTCATGACCGAGCTGCAGCGGCACATCGGCCCCGACACCGACGTGCCCGCCGGCGACATCGGCGTGGGCGCCCGGGAGATCGGCTATCTGTTTGGCCAGTATAAGCGCATCCGCAACGAGTTCAACGGCGTGCTCACCGGCAAGGGCCTGAGCTACGGCGGTTCTCTGGCCCGCACCGAGGCCACCGGCTACGGTCTGTGCTACTTTGCCGACGAGATGCTCAAGGCCGCCGGGAAGTCCTTCCAGGGCCAGAGCGTCGTGATCTCCGGCTCCGGCAACGTGGCCATCTACGCCAACCAGAAGGCCACCGAGCTGGGCGGCAGGGTCATTGCCATGAGTGATTCCAACGGCTATATCGTGGACGAGAACGGCATCGATTATAAGATCATGCAGGAGATCAAGGAGGTCAAGCGGGCGCGCATTTCCACCTATCTGGAGTATGTGCCCACCGCCAAATACGTGGAGGGCTGCCGCGGCATCTGGAGCGTCCCCTGCGGCATCGCCCTGCCCTGTGCCACCCAGAACGAGTTGGATCTGGACGGGGCCAAGGCGCTGGTGGAGCACGGCTGCTTTGCCGTGGCCGAAGGCGCCAACATGCCCTCCACCCCCGAAGCCGTCGCCTATTTCCAGGCGCACAAGCTTCTCTTTGCCCCCGCCAAGGCCTCCAACGCCGGCGGCGTGGCCACTTCCGGTCTGGAGATGAGCCAGAACTCCATGCGCCTGTCCTGGACCTTTGAGGAAGTGGACGAGAAGCTCCACGGCATCATGCGCAACATTTACCACAACGCCGCCAATGCCGCCGCCGAGTACGGCATGGAGGGCAATCTGGTGGCCGGCGCCAACATCGCCGGCTTCCTCAAAGTGGCCGACGCCATGATTTGGCAGGGCGTAAGCTACTAAGAGGAACACATCCGTCTC
>NZ_JALFGV010000069.1:0-39274 GCF_022777125.1 Lawsonibacter sp. | reverse complement strand
CCGCTGGTCCCCTTTTTCCTCATGTTAGCCTACGCACTCTTATACATAATGGGGATTCCAGTGATTAGATTGTTTTTAGGCGACCTGACCACGGTTAGCTGCCTTCTCATTGCCCTGATTTTTGAAAGCTGCATCCAGTGCGGCCTGATCCGATCCAACAGCCATTACGCCGAGCTGTTCCGGGCCTCCTCCATTGCCGCGCAGATCACTGACCGGGACTTGAACGTCTGCTATGCCGCCCAGGCCATCCAGTCGGTAGAAAGAAAGGTGCTGGAGCGGGCCAAACAGGAGACCGTGATCCTGGACGGAGGCATCCGCCTTTGCGCCGAACCCATTCGGGACGGCTATGTGTTTTGGCAGGAGGACATATCCGCCCTGCTGGCTCTGCTGGACGAGCTCTCCGGCACAAAGGAGGAACTGGAGAGCTACAACGGACTTCTGGAGGAAGAGAACAAGCAGAAGCGGCGCAGAAAAAGGCTGGAGGAGCAAAAGCGCCTCTTCGATATGGTACAGGAGACCATCAAGCCCCACCTTTTACTGCTGAGCGAGGTTTCTAAAGAACTGCAAACCGCCGGGACGGAGGACGCCGCCCGAAAGGCACTGGGGAAGCTGGCGGTCATCGGGGCCTATCTGAAGCGGCGCAGCAATCTGATTATGCTCTCCGACAGCTTGGGACAGACTCCAGCGGAGGAGCTTCATCTGTGCTTGCAGGAGTCGGAGGCCAATCTGCGGCTATGCGGCGTGACCTGCGCCCTGCGCTTCGATCTCGCGGCCCAGCTGCCCTTTGACGCTGTGGGCACCCTCTTTGATTTTTACGAGACAGCGGTGGAGCTGTCTCTTGATACCCTCACCGATCTGACCGTCTTTGCCACGGGGAACGCATGGTCACCGCGGATTACCTTGATGCTCTCCTGTGACGCGGATCTGGCGGAGCTCTCCACTGCCTTTGAAAACGCCAGCATCACAAAGGAGGACGGAGTTTGGTATTGCGCCCTGACCATTACCGAGGGAGGTGACACCCCATGACATGGTTTCGCAGAGAGCGGATCGGCAGGGCTTCTATCAAGGAGAGTCTTGACAACCTCCCCTCCGGTATCTGCTTCGCAGATCAAAGCGGCCTCGTGATCCTGAGCAACAGACAGATGTACCGGCTCTGCTACACCCTGATGGGCGTGGACCTGCAGCATATCTCCGAACTGCTGGACGCGCTGGAAAAACCACAAGCCGGCATCCAGAGCGTAGGTGCGGACACCAACGTCTACCGTTTCCCCGAAGGCAAGGTGTGGAAGTTTACCCAAAGCTCCATCACCGACGCCGATGGCAACGCCTATACCCAGGTGCTGGCAGTGGATGTCACCGCCCTCTATGAAAAGGAGGACGAGCTGCAACAGGAAAACCGGCGGCTGGAGGAAGTAAACGCGCGAGCCAGAAATCTCTATGCCCAGCTTGATAACATTGTGCGGGAGGAGGAAAACTTTGCCGTGAAAACCCATGTTCACGACGAGATGGGCGAGCTGCTGGGACTGACCCGCAATATGCTCACCCAAAGGGAGCTTCCTCCGGAGAGGCTGAAAGCCCTTGGCAAACGCTGGGAACACATCGGCGACACCCTGGGCGCTGTCGGGAAACAGGATGGGGACGCCTTTGACTCGGATAAGACCCTGGCGGAGTTGACTGAGGGGATTGCCGGAATCGGCGTTGCGCTCCATGTCCGGGGTGAGTTCCCCCAAAAGAGCGGCGCCGCTTATCTGCTGACCGCCGCTGTGCGGGAATGTGCCATCAATACGGTGCGCCACGCCAAGGGCAGTGAAATGACGGTGGAGCTGACTAAAACACCTCACGCCCTGACCGCCTCCATCACCAACGACGGCCTGGCTCCCGCGGGCGAAGTCATAGAGGGCGGCGGCCTGAGTGCTCTGCGCCGCCGGATCGAAGGTACGGGCGGCTCCATGCAGGTGGAAAGCACCCCACGTTTCAGGCTTGTGATTACCCTGCCCGGAAAGGAGGAAACGCCATGATAAACGTGCTTCTTGTGGAGGATCGGAAAATGTCCCGGGACAGCATGATCGGCTACATGAAAGGCTCTGACCGCTACAAACTGGCAGCCCAGACCTCCAACGCGGGCATGGCGGAGCTTTTGTGTATGCAAAACCGCATCGATCTCATTTTGATGGATGTATGTACTGCCAACAATGAGGACGGCATTGAGGCCACCGCCGCCATCAAGCGGCATTTCCCTGGCGTGAAGGTCATCATCGTCACCGGTATGACCACCATAGACTTGCTGGAGCGGGCCAAGGCCGCCGGGGCGGACAGTTTCTGGTACAAGGAGATCGAGGGAGACGAGCTGCTGGACGTGATGGACCGCACCATGGACGGCGAACACATCTATCCTGATAAAACACCTCATGTCCAGATTGGCAATATGTCCTCCGCCGAGATCTCCGGTCGTGAGCTGGAGGTGCTGCGGCTGATGGCGGAGGGCAGCACAGACGGAGCGATTGCCGAAAAGCTCTGCGTCAGCGTAGCGGCTGTCCGCTACCATGTGACTCAGCTTTTGCAAAAGACTGGTTACGAAAACCGGGTCAGGTTGATTGCCGACCTCATCAACAAGGACTTCATCGTCCCTGGCTTGTAACGGCCCAAATCCGAACTATGATTCTCGCCCGGTATGGAACCGGGCGAGAAATTTTTTGCCCTTCCTCAAAAAACTATCATTTCTGATAGGGCACTTTTTTTACATATCTCTAATATAGAAGCTGTAAAGATGGTCCGGCTTGACATTTGGGGTTTAAGCAGAGGGAGGCAGCAAAATGCGATACATCATTATTCACATGAAGAACTATGTCTTTTCTGACGCAGTTTCTCAGGCGCTGCAAAACGATGGGCAAAAGGATCTCCTGGTGACAAAGGTATATACCCAGGAGGAACTGGAGCAGTATATCGGCTTCGCCTCCGTCCTTTTGTTGGAAGTTACCCGGTATCCCTCTTATACGGTGGAGGAGAGACTGAAGCTCCGGGACAGGGTCAAGGCGGCGAACCCGGACTGCAAGATCGTATTTGTCGTGGATGAGAACTCAGAGCCGGAGGTGGCCGACCGGGTGCGCAAAGCGAAAAAGGACGGTCTCATCGACCAGTTCATCTATGGCTCCATCAGCGCCAGCTATCTGGTGGCCCTGGTGGACACGCTTTAATGAGGGAAAGATGATATGAAACAGAGAAAACCGATACTGGCGATTCTGACGGCGCTGGCACTTCTCGTGACCTGCGGCGGCTGTACTGCCGGACGGCCGGCAAAGGGGCCGGTGACCGTGACATTGTGGCACGTCTATGGCGGGCAGACCGATTCGCCCCTCAATGATCTCATTGACCAGTTCAATCAGACTGTTGGCGCGGAGGAGGGCATCCGTATCCAGGTCACATCGGTTTCCAATACCAATACCATCCATGAGGCGGTGCTGGCCTCCGCCAACAGCCAGCCAGGGGCCTCGGAGCTGCCTGACCTGTTCATCTCCTATCCAAAAACGGTACTGGCCATGCCGGACAGCGGCGTTTTGGTGGATTACCGGGACTACTTTTCTCAGGAGGAATTGGCAGAGTTTATTCCGTCCTTCCTGGATGAGGGCGTGATCGACGGCAGGCAGGTGATCCTCCCGGTGGCGAAATCCACGGAAATTATGTTTATCAATAAGACTGCCTACGACGCTTTTTCCGCCGCCACCGGGGTCCAGCTCTCAGAGCTTTCCACCTGGGAGGGCATTTTTCGTCAGGCAAAGGAATACTACGACTGGACGGACGCCCAGACGCCGGATGTTCCCCATGATGGGAAAATCTTTTTCGTCCACGATTACCACTTCAACTATTTTCAGGTGGGCGTGGAGTCTTTGGGAGAGGCGTTCTTTGACGGAGACGCACTGGCCTTTGGCCCCCAGTTTACCGCCGCCTGGGAGCCCTACGCCGAAGCGGCGCTCAGCGGCGGGATATGGCTCCAGGGCGGATACGCCACCGAGCCGTTGCGGACCGGAGACTCCATCGTCTCCGTGGCCTCCTCCGCCAGCGTACTCTACTACAGCAACGTAGTCACCTACGGGGACAACACCTCCGAGGAGGTGGAGCTAATCGCTATGCCCTGCCCCGTCTTTGAAAACGGAGAGAAGCTGGTGATCCAGCGGGGCGGCGGATTTTGCACCGTGAAATCCACACCGGAACGGGAGCAGGCGGCGGTCACCTTCCTGAAATGGCTCACAGACCCACAGCGCAACGTGGAGTTTGTGACGAAAGTGGGCTATATGCCGGTCAAGCAGGAATCCTTTGATGTCTATCTCCCCACTGCCATCGAGGCGCTGGATGACCCCAAGTATGTGGAACTCTACAAAGCCTTTTTGGAAACGCAGGAAAACTACACATTCTATACGATGCCCCAGGTGGATACCTACCTGGATCTGGAGACCCGTTTTGAAAAAGGCATCCGGCTTCAGTTGACCTCCGGCAGAAAGGAGTATCTGGACAACGGCGAAGACCCGGCTGTCTTGGATCAGCTGATTCAGGACTGTTATCAGAATTTTAAGAACACCTATCAGAAATAAGATACCGGCAGAGAAAAGCGAGGTGGAAATATGCGCAATCGTGTCGGCGAGCTGCTGACATTGACAAAAGAGGCCAGGCATCAGAGCATCAGCATGAAGCGCAAGCTCATGCTGTACTGGGTCATGATGGCTCTGGTGGTGTTCGCCCTCTTTCTCGTGGTTCTCAGCTTTGCGGGAGTATTTTCCAATCCCGCCCGCAAATTAAACCAGGATCTGGAGGCCCGGCTCTCCAATACATACGCCGACATGACCGGCCACTTTGACACCCTGGCCGCCCAGTGCATCCATCTGTCGGGGCAGGCGTCCACGCAGATTGAGGAGGCCCTTGGCTACGGCGTCTCCATCCAGACACTGAACGATCAGCCGGAGCAGCTGGCGGCGCTCCAGCAGGCGCTGTATCCGACCCTGAATACGACCTTGCAGACCGGGGACTGCAGCGGGGCTTTTCTGATCCTGGACGCCACGGTGAACACCCAAGCCCCGGGAGCGGAGCACTCCCGAAGCGGCCTGTACCTTCGCTATGCCTGCCTGAGCGCAGCCAGCCCGGTCAACCAGCATGTGACCTACTTCCGGGGCTCCTCTGAAATCGCCCGGGCCGAGGGCCTGGAGCTGCACAACCGCTGGAACCTGGAGTTTGACATCGACCGCTTTCCCGGCTACCGTGAGTCCATGGGGCAGACCATGCCCCAGCTGTCCGGTGCCTGTTTCTGGAGCCGCCGCATCAATCTGAAGGACACCTGGGAGGATGCGCTGCTGCTGTGCGTCCCTATCGTGGGCAGCGATGGCTCTGTCTGCGGCCTGTGCGGTGTAGAACTGAGCGCCCTGTACTTCCAGCTGGCCTACCCCGCTCCGGAAGGCGAGTTTGGGCACATGATCGTCGCCCTGGGGTCCGCCGACGGCAATGTGTTCAGCCTTTCGGACGGCGTGCTGGGAGGCCAGGACGGGACGCATTTGGACATCGCCCAGGAACTGCGGATCAAAAGGGAGTCCTATTTTTATACCTATACGACAGAGGGGCAGGACACCTATATCGGTCTCCACCGCAGACTGCCATTCGCCACGCAGGACGGCGGCGAGATGACCGTGGCCGTTCTGGTACCGGAGCAGAGCTACCGCGGCGCCGCCTCCCTCAACCGCATGGCATGGATCGGCGGTTCTCTGGCCTTTTTGCTGGCCATGCTGGCGCTGGCGATGTTCTTCTCCCGGCGGTTTGTCAAACCCATCGTCCAAAGCCTGGAGGCGATCCAGCGGGACACCTCCTTCCCAGAGGGCAGCTCCGGGATCTCGGAGATCGACGAGCTGATGGCCTTTTTCCAGTCTAAGGCCGGCCAGACACAGCCCGGTGATGAGCTGCCGCCCAAAATCGAGGCGTTCTTCTCCGATTTCCTCCACCGTGTGGAACAGCTGACACCCATGGAGCGGACGGTCCTGCAATATTATATTGACGGCTATAAAATCGAAGAAACTGCCGCACGGGCCTTTATCAGCGTCAACACGGCAAAAAAGCATAACACCAACATCAACCGTAAGCTGGGCGTCACCACCCGGGAGGAACTGATGCTCTACATTGACCTCTTCCGCCGGTGCGGAAGGCTGGAACAGATCGCCTACCACATCTGAACGCGGCCCGCTGGTCACACGACCAGCGGGCCCTTTTGTTTTTGCAAAATCAATATATTGTGTGCTGCAAAAACAAAATTCAATATCTTGTATACTACTCAGTAGTATTTTCCTGAAATTGCCCCAAAATACTACTCAGGACCATATCATTTCCCGCACCTTTTTGATAAAAGAAATACAGAAGCGCCAGATACCGGCGGCTGAAAGGTGGTGAGAATGATGAGTCAAATTCCAAAGGAACTGCTGCAGGACTGCTCCACACGGGAGGCGTTTTGCTTTGCGCTGCACTGTGCGGAATGTGGAACGGCCTGGCGGTCAAGACCCGTCCGCTTCTCCCGCGCGGGGGTCGATCCCCCCAACGAGGGAAAGCGCGTGATCTTCGACGCCCTTTACAAGCGGGAGAAGGAGGCCGCGCTGCTGCGGGCTGCAGCGGAGGCCGGAAAGGCGTTCAATCAATGCCCCATCTGCCACCGGCTGGTATGCGACCACTGCTTCCTGATCTGCGAGGAATTGGATCTGTGTACCTCCTGCGCCGCCCGCTTACAGGAGCAGGGAAGCCCAGTGGCGCCGGTAATGGGCGAAAAAGTAAGCTCGGTATAGTCAAATAGCAGACATATCCAATCAGAAAAACAAGGAGGAACTACTTATGGGACTTATTAAGGCAGCATTGGGCAGCGCGGGCGGCGTATTGGCCGACCAGTGGAAGGAGTATTTTTACTGCGAGTCCATCCCTGCAGACATTCTGGCGGTAAAGGGGCAAAAGCGCACCTCTGGCCGCTCCAGCAATACCAAGGGCAGCGACAACATCATTACCAGCGGCTCCATCATTGCCGTGGCCGACGGCCAGTGCATGATGATCGTGGAGCAGGGCAAGGTGGTGGAGGTCTGCGCCGAGCCGGGCGAGTTTACCTTCGACGCCTCCACCGAACCCAGCATCTTTTCCGGCAATCTGGGCGAGAGCATCGGCCAGGTGTTCCAGCAGATCGGCAAGCGGTTCACTTTCGGCGGCGAGGCTCCCAAGGACCAGCGGGTCTACTACTTCAACACCAAGGAGATCATCGGCAACAAGTACGGCACCGCCTCTCCGGTCCCCTTCCGGGTGGTGGACCAGCGAGCGGGCATCGACCTGGACATCTCCATCCGCTGCTTCGGCGAGTACAGCTACAAGCTCGTCAATCCGCTGCTGTTCTATACCAACGTCTGCGGCAACGTGGCGCAGTCGTACAGCCGAACAGAGATCGACAGCCAGCTGAAAAGTGAGCTACTGACTGCCCTCCAGCCCGCCTTTGCCCGCATCAGTGAAATGGGCATCCGCTACTCCGCCCTGCCCGGCCACACGGAGGAGCTGTCCCAGGCGCTGAAGGACATCCTCTCGGAGAAGTGGCGGGACAGGCGCGGCATCGAGATCGGCGCAGTGGGCGTCAATTCCGTGAAGGCCAACGAGGAAGACGAGCAGATGATCAAGGAGATGCAGCGGGAAGCGGCCTACTCCGATCCCACCCGCGCCGCCGGCGCCCTGACCCGGGCTCAGGCCGAGGCCATGAAGGCGGCGGCCTCCAATACCGCCACCGGACCTGCTATGGCCTTTATGGGTATGGGGATGGCCGGTCAGATGGGCGGCATGAACGCACAAAACCTCTACGCCATGGGTCAGCAGCAGGCCCAGCAGCCCGCCCCTACGGCTCCTGCTGGCTGGACCTGCTCCTGCGGTCAGGGCGGCAACACGGGCAAGTTCTGCCAGAGCTGCGGTAAGCCCCAGACCGCCCCCGCCGGGAGCTGGCAGTGCAGCTGCGGCGCCACGGCCACCGGGAAGTTCTGCCCGGAGTGCGGCAAGCCCAAGCCTGCGGACGGCGTCGGCTGGACCTGCTCCTGCGGCGCGGTGAATAAGGGCAAGTTCTGCGCCGAATGCGGCAAGCCCAAGCCCGCCGGCGTACCCCAGTACAAGTGCGACAAATGCGGCTGGGAGCCGCCCGATCCTGCCCATCCTCCCAAGTTCTGCCCCCAGTGCGGTGATCCCTTCGATGACGGCGATCTCCAGGGATGAACCGAAAAATGAAGATTCTGGGTATCCTGGCTTCTGCAGCTTTGGCTGCTTTAGTGGGAACGGGGCTGTATCTGCGTTTTGGCCTCCAGGTCTTAGACCGTCCCGGCATGGAAAACCCGGCGGCACCTATGCTGGAACTGCTGAGTGCCGAGTGGACATCGGAGGACGGCGTGTGGAGCGCACACATAGATGACTACAAACTCTATCTCAGCTACCGGCAGGAGCTGGTATATAGCGGTAGTTTCTCCTTCGATTTCCAGGTGGATGACCTGAACGTCAAGACAGAGCTTAACTTCTATGATAAGCAATTTGAAAGCGAGGCCGGGAGCGTCTCCAGTACCATGGAGAGCCTCTATATGGAAAACCGCAGGCTGCACCTGGACATAACCGTTTCAAAAGAGGAAGAGGGCAGTGTGAGACAGCAGGCTGTCCTGAACCGGGTAGAGTACGGCAAGCCCGCTGAAAGTGAATCGGGGGAAATACGGGAGGTTTCAGAAATGGCGGAATTGGTGGAGTTCTCATGGGATCAAATTACCATTGGCGATAACGGTTTTCGATTCCACATCGTTTGTGCCGGACAGAATCCTATTGATCCCCGCCTGTCTTGCAGATATATGGACCAGGAAGCCCATGAAATCGTACAAATCGGGGATGAGGGTAGCATAGAGCTATGCCCAACCATTCCCTCAGCGCGGTGGGAGGAACTGGCTGATTTTCTGCGCAAAGCGGAGCTGCCTGCCTACCATGAGCCAGGCCCGAGTCCTGCGGGCGATATGGAGGTACACGCGGTTCCATTTGTCAGTAAGATCCAGGTCACATGGCGGGACGGCGGCGAAGAGTTTACCAACAGCTACAGAGGTCACTATGCCGACGAGCTGCTGGAACTGCTCAAGAACATCGCAAGAGAAACAAATTCCCAAAAGAGCGGCCAGAACCAGCCCGCCCCGGAGGGGAGCTGGACTTGCTCCTGCGGACAGGCCGGGAACACAGGGCGGTTCTGTACGGAGTGCGGCCAGCCCAAGCCCGCTGAAAACGAAACTGGGGAAATGCGGAAGGTTTCTGAAATGGCAAAATTAGTGGAATTTTCCTGGCATCAAAGCGCCATGAGCTACGATGGCTGTTTTGATTTCCGGATCACAGCCTCTGAGCAGGAATCCGCCGCGCCCCGCCTGTACTGCGATTATACGGATCCGGAGACCGGCGAGCGCATCGAGATCGGAGAGGAAAGCTCCGGCTTTCAGGGATTCCGGCTGGATGGAACACGAACTGACAATACGGCGTGTCCGCCAGTCCCCTTAGAACGCTGGGAAGAACTGGCTGACTTCCTGCGCAGGGCGGAGCTATCCCCCTACAGCCCGCCGGAACCGGGCCTTATGGACGCAACCGACAGTAATATCCAGGTCACATGGCGGGAGAACGGTGAAGAGCTTACCAACAGCTACAGTGGTATCTATGCCCATGAGCTGCTGAGGCTGCTTCAGGACATTGCGGGGGAAGTATCCCTCAATGCCTTGGAAGAACCAAAACCGGAATGAGAGCTGTAAAAGCACTTGTTCCATGAAAAAGGAGGAAATGCAGGTGAAAATTAAGATAAAACGGTCTCTTGCAATGATATTGGCGCTGGTGATGGCGCTCTCCCTGGCCGCCTGCGGCGGAGATAAGGGCAAGGGCGGCGCCGATGACGGCGACAAGGCGGAGACCATCACCCTGGGCAAGTACACCGCCGTATTCAAGGGGTATACGCTTACCAAGGACGATGAGGGCAATGACGCGATGGTCCTGACCTATGACTACACCAACGGAAACAAGGACGAGCAATCCTTTGCCTGGGCGTTCATGTTTGAGGCGACCCAAGCCGGTGAGGCGCTGGGCTCCCCGATGTACGATGAAAACAACAACCAGATCACCAAAAATTATGAGGAGAAGGTCAAGAAGGGCCAGACGCTGGAGGTGGCTATTGCCCTCACGCTGGTCAACACGACGGATGATGTGATCATTGTCTTCTCTGATTTTGACGATCATGAATACACCCAGACCGTCAAGCTGTCCGGCTCCGGCACTCAGGATAGCGGCCCGGAGGAGGCCGGCAGTTACCAGCTCTATGAGATGACATTCGAGGGTGATGTTTTCGACCATGATTTCCTGGAGACCTCGGGGTTCGAGCTGTATACCATGGAACTGGCCGCAGATGGTACCGGCTGGCTCCAGATAGATGGCAGGGGCTCCCTTACCTGGGGTGACGGGAAAATCACCGTGGACGGGTCCGGCGCCGTCTACACCTATACATACAAAGACGGGATGATCGTTCTTGAGGAGTCCACCGGCGAGTCGATGACCTTCCAGAAGACGGGTACTGCGGGCGCTTCCGGCGGATTGAAACCGGTGGGCGGAGACGGCTCCGACGCGGAGCTGACAGCCTATCAGCAGTATTGGAACGGCGACTGGTACGGCTGGACGGCCTACAGCAACGGCACCAATGACTATTCCTCCCTGGACGGCTTCTATATGGACTGCATGGCCAGGATCGAGATCGACGAAAACGGAGAGGGCGCTTTGATCCTCTGGGACGAGGCCACCTCCGTGGACGATCCCCGGGCCGGCGTGACGGTGTGTATCTCCGACGGCGGCTTTGAGCAGGGACGGCTCAAGAGCGAGGACGGCTGGTTCTCGGACGGCGATGTCGGCAACGCCGACTGGCTGGTGGACCCGGACGGCTTGGGCTATGAAAATCTCATCTGCATCGAGGGCAGCTATAAGGATCCGGATGATTTTTTCAGCGGCTATGATTATACGATCTACCTGCGGCCCTGGGGCCTGGACTGGGCGGACATTGAGGCAGATCAGCCCGATGGTCTGCCGGATCACTACGACTGGTATCTGTCTGCCATCCAGACCGGCGCGGAGATGCCGGAAGTGATCGGCGGCGACTACGGCGGCCTCGCCCCCGGAGAGATACCTGACAGCCAGATGGAGCCCCAGGGCGGAAACGACCCCAACGCCTCCGCGGTGGACGGTACCTGGCAGGTGCCCGTTTACGGCGACTACGGCCTGTCCAAGGCCAGCGCCACCGGCGTCGTTCCGATGACGCGGGATGAACTGGTTGATCGAATCGGCTTCTACGCCGATTCTCAGATCGGCTCTGCCCCATACGACAGCCTTTATAATTCCATGGGTTATATCCACGGCAAGCCCCTGATCGATGATCCCCGGTGGGATACGGGCAAGACCCATGTCTATCAGTGGTCCATTGAGAGCGGGGAGTACGCCACCCTGGTCTTTGAGGTGACAGACTACTCCATCGGGATCGAAAAGCTGCAATCGGTGGAGACCAGTCCGGGCCTGCTGGATGGATGAGGCCATGAAAAAAGGGTTACTTACGATAAAAAAGATCCTTTGGCTTCTCTTCACCGCAGCTATACTGCTGGCTTTGCCCGCCTGCGGAGGCTTCGGAGAAACCGACAGCGGTGCGCCTAAGACGGTTTCGGCCTCCGGCGATATGGTGACAGCGGAGCTGCCCTCCGGCTGGAGCCTGGTTTCCGGCACCGACATGAACGGTGTTGACCTTGCGGACTTCATCTGCCATGCAGAGGAATTTGAGTTGGGCGACCCCTATCTGCAGGCACAGGAGTATTTTGGAGGCATTGAGGCGGCGCGGGCTGTTCTGGAGTCGGAGGATCCCTACGGAACCTATGCCGGGACAAAAGAGCTGGCCAACGGTACTTGGTATCTGGCTGAAAATGCCGCTGCCGCGCAGCTTGGTGAGAAAGCACTCCTGGTGAAGGGCTACCAGTGCGATTTTAGAAGCGAGGAGGTACAGAGCATCCTCGGCAGCCTCCAGTTAGTTCAATAAACCATATTACATTGCATAAAGAAAGGTAAATTGTTATGAAAAAGTTTTTATCTGTTATTTGCTGTTTGGCCATCATCCTCTCCCTCGCCGCCTGCGGTGGCGGCGGAGGCGACGCCCTCAAGGGGACCTGGGAACAGGCGGGCACTGATTATGGCACCGTGACATGGAAGTTTGACGGGAAAGGCGGCTTCACCAGCGAGAGCGATTTCTTTGATAACAAGGGTACCTATACCATCGACGGCAGCCAAGTGACGATTACAAGGGAAGGCGATTTCGCCGATCCGGTCGTGTATGATTTTGCGGTTTCGGGCAGCAGCCTGACCCTCACGGCAACAGACGGCCTGGCTCCCGACTATGATCTGACGAAGAAATAACGCTGCGAAATACAGCCCCATGCGGGCTCGTCCGCATGGGGCTGGTCAGGGAGGGAACTGCTTATGCCAGCACAAATTACCGAATACAAATGTCCCGCCTGTACCGGCCCGCTCCACTTCGTAGGCGAGTCCGGAAAGCTGGAGTGTGATTACTGCGGCCAGAGCTACGACGTAGCGGAGATTGAGGCGCTCTATGCCGGACAGGAGGCAAAAGCGGAGGCCGCTTTTCAAGAGGCGGATGCAAAGGGGGAAAATGGTGGGCCGGGAGAAGAACCAGCATGGGATACCTCCGGGCTCCAGGAGGATTGGGGTACGGACGGTGAGGGAATGAAAGCGTACAGCTGTCCCTCCTGCGGCGCGGAACTGATTTGCGACGCCACCACCGCCGCCACCAGCTGCCCCTACTGCGGCAACAATACCATCGTGCCCGGACAGTTTGGCGGCACCATGAAGCCGGATTATGTACTCCCCTTTAAGCTGGACAAAACGGCCGCTGTCGCGGCACTGAAAAAGCACTACAGTAAAAAATTCTTCCTGCCCCGCACCTTCTCCAGCGGCAATCATCTGGAGGAAGTCCAGGGAATCTATGTCCCCTTCTGGCTGTTTGATGCCGGTGCGGAGGTAGACTGCCGGTTCCACACCACCCGCTCCCATACCCACACGGACGGGGATTACCGGGTCACCGTCACCGAACATTTTGATGTGTGGCGCTCCGGCACCATGGAGTTTGAGCGGATACCTGTAGACGGCTCCAAGAAGATGCCCGATGACTACATGGATTCCATTGAGCCCTTTGACTACACCGGACTGAAACCCTTTTCCACCGCCTATCTCCCCGGATACCTTGCGGATAAATACGATGTGACCGCCCAGGAGAGCATGGAACGTGCCGACCGGCGGTGCCACAATTCCGCCATTGACCAGATGCGCCGGGATGTATCCGGCTATGAGACAGTGAATCAGGTGGGCGGGAATGTCCGCCTTCGCCGCGGCAAGGTGCATTACGCGCTGATGCCGGTGTGGACCCTTCGCACCAGGTGGAAGGATAAGGACTACCTCTTTATGATGAACGGCCAGACGGGCAAGATGGTGGGCGATTTGCCCGTGTCCAATGGAAAGGTCACGGTGTTCTTCGCCGTCCTGGCCGTGGCGCTCAGCGGCCTGATGCTCTGGAGCGGACTGGGCCAATGGATTGCGAGAGCCTTTTTGACCTGAGAGGAGGGGGCAGAATGAAAAAACGAATCAGTTCCCTTCTGACCGTGATGGCGCTGGCCCTCTTTCTCTGTGTCCCTGCCCTGGCCGCGGGCTTTGATGAGGCCGAGCTGTACTTTGTCACCGATGAAGCCGGGCTCCTCTCCGAGCAGGAGTGGTCTGATCTGGAGGCGCGGGCGGAGGAGATTTCCCTAAAATACAAATGCGGCGTGTATATCATCGCGGTGGACAACTTCGCCAACTATGCCGATGGCAATGACGTGGTGGAGGCCGCAAAGAACCTCTACCGGGAGTACTCCCTGGGCTACGGCGGAGAGAAAAGCGGTGTGCTGCTCCTGCTTTCCATGGCGGAGCGGGACTATGACCTTTTGGCCTACGGCTATGGCAATACCGCTTTTACCGACTATGGCAAGGATAAGCTCGCCGAGAAATTCCTGGACAATTTCAAGAATGACGACTGGTACGGCGGCTTTCAGGACTATCTGGAAAAGAGCGGCTCCATGCTTCAGTCCGCCCGGGAGGGGCATCCCCTGGATGTGGACAGCAACCCCCTGATCCGTCTGGCCGGGATCGGCATTTCCCTGCTGGTGGGCTGCGTGGCGGCCTTCGTGATCGCCGTGGGGGTGTCGGATCGCATGATGAAGTCCGTGTCAGCCAAGACAAAAGCCGACGCCTACCTCATCGCCGGGAGCGTGGAGATCACGGGGCGGGAGGATCACTTTACCCATACCACCGAGACCCACACGAAAATCGAGAAAAGCTCCGGAAGCGGCGGCACCACCGTAGACAGCGATGGTTTCTCCAGCAAGAGCGGGAAATTTTAATCAGTGATTTCAGGAGGATTTGGTTATGAAAAGAACAACGAAACGGGCAGTCAGCCTTTTGCTCGCCCTTTGTATGATTCTGGCACTGGCCGGCTGCGGAAAAAAGAAAACAGGAACAGATGCCCCTGCCCCCAGCACTGGCAGCTCCACCCAAACGCCCGGCACAACCACACAGGAGCCCGTTGTATCGGAACCCACGCCGGGACCGGTCATGCCGGAGCCGGCGGCAAACGTGGATCCCGAGGACATGAAGTGGGGCTATGAAAACGACGGCAGCAACGACTATGTGCATTGGTACCCGGACGGCGACAAGCGGTCGGACTACTATCTCATGTTTGAAGACGGCTATCTGACCATTGACGATGGCGGTGAGCGCACGAATATGCCCATGGAAAGCGAGAATGGACACTATGTGAACAGCTTTGAGGGAGACCCGGCGGTGGACTTTGTGTTCCTCGACAACCTGACCTGCTATGACCTGGTGGGAGAGCAGTGGTATATGAGCGCCATCTATGAGGAGGCGGTGGCCTCCCTCACCGCCGGCACCTTCTACTGCGAGGCGGGCGACCAGTGGAGCTTCACCTTCTATGATGACGGAACCTATTCCCTCGATTTCGACGGCGAGATTACGGAGGGCCAGTGGTGGTTCAACGACGCCTGCACTATCTGCTTCATGGATGACTACGGCGAAGCCTGGATCGAGGTCTACTATGATGCCGGCAGCTGGGAGATCACGGGCCTGGAGTATGTCAGCGAGATGTATTATCCCAGAGCCTGACCGGACACGAAAAAGGAGAGTACATAATGAGTATTTTTGACCAGATGAAGAGCAAGGTCCAGTCCCAGCTCAAGACGGCGGCCCGATCCGCCATGCAGAACCTGGGCAATCAGAAAGAAACCTTTACGTTCGCTGCCCTGCCCGAGAGCGTGGATCAAATGCGGGCCCTTCCCGAGGCGGCGATGGATACCCCTTCAAGACGGCGGCGCTGACGGTATGCGCCCTGTGTGCCTTTGCCGCGGATCAGGCGGTGGGCACCGAACTGCTGAACTTCCTCCGGGGGCCGCGGCCACTGAACGGGCAGGACATCTCCTTTATCAAGGATCGCTTCCGGGGCGGAGCCCGCAGTTATATCATCTTTTCCTATTTCGCCGGCGCTACACCGGAGAACAACTACACTCCCACCCAGCCCTATACTGTCACAATTTCCTCGGACCCGCACTCCTATGACGAGGAAAACTACGCCCGGCTCTATGTCGCCTGCGGCGGTGCGGACAGCCCCCGGCCTGTTAAACTGCGAAAGAAAGCGGATGGTCAGTGGTGTCTGTGGGAACAGTACCTGCTGACCGACATCCGCCAGCCGAAGGCGAATGACCCGTGGGCATAGCCGGCTGTTTTTGGCCAGTCCGATCAAGCCGGAAGGAGTGGAGTAATTTGAAAAAGAGACATACGGCCTTGTTCCTTGCCATTGTTCTCCTGCTGACCACCTTGTGCGCCTGCGGGCATCAGGCGGGGCAGACAGAGCAGTCGGAGAGCAGCGGCGGGGAGCCCACCAAGGGCTTGATAACACGGGAACCGGCAAAACCTTCGTCTGAACAGTCGAAGGAGATTGCCGTCACCGAGCTTTACAGCGAGGAAGGAGAGGGCGCTTCCGGCGACGGCTTCTCATACAAGTATTCCTTTCATGTGCCGCAGATTGAGGATGACACAGCCGATGCCGCCGACATCAATCAGGAGATCGCCTCCACCTACGGCGAAATCGCAAAGGAGTGCCTGGAGAGCGTCCAAAAAAAGGAGGCCCCCTACTGCAGCAGCGTGGAGTATGAGAGCTTCCACAGCGGGGAGATTCTCTCCCTGGTGCTGAAATGCGCCTATTTTTATGACGGCTTTGAAGGATACACCGTTTACAGCTATGATGCGGCAAAGGGTGTGCGCCTGACCAATGAAGACATTCTCAAGATGCAGAACATAACAGAGGCGGACTACCTGACTGCCCTGCGCCGCGCGGCGGCGAAGGACTTTGACGATGCCTACCACGCTGGCTGGGGGGACATGGAAGATATCTATTCCGGCGGCTATCAGGAGCTGCGGAGCTGGACGCTCTCGGAGCAGAACCTGAACATGGACCTGCCCCTCTATATGGATGATGGCACTGTCCATGTCATTGCCCCTATCGGTAGCATTGCGGGGGCGGGTTATCTGAGCCGGGACTTGGCCCTGGAGCTGGAGGAGGATACCTCTGGTGTGGAAACCGCCCAGCTGGGGGACTATCTGACAGTGAAGCGGCAGGGCAATGCCGTGACACTCCGGGTACGGCAGACACCGCAGCTGGAGGCCCTGCTGGGGGAAGACGGCCTCATCCACACAGATGCCGCGCTCTATGACAAGGATTTGACCGTAAACGGGCTGTACGGCAGCTATACCAAAATCTTCTGCGGCGAGATTGGGGAGGCGGACGAACCCTTTGTGTTCCTGCTGACTGAGGAAGGGCGAGTGGAGTGCATTGATGTCCTGTCCTGCCTGCTGTGCGGAACCATCTGCGGCGGCGGGCCCCTTTTAGGCGCAGCAGACGTGAAGGACCTCGTTCAGTCCTCCGCGGACGGGCTCCCCGACGTCTGGGCCGTTACCAAAAGCGGAGAGAAGGTGGGCCTGTGGGATACCGCTTCCTTCCAGCGGTACACGATACCGGCAAGCCTGCAAAACAGCGCGTGGTGGAACGACGAGACCGGCGGCTCCCTGACTGTGTCGGAGGGGAACGGCGACAACTTCAATTATTGCGTCTTCCGGGAGACCGGCAGCGTCAGTGTGGAGATTCACGGGACCCTCAACTATCTCGGCATGACGGAGAAGGGCATGGTGTACGCCTACCGGCTGTGGGGGGCATTCAGCAACGGCCCCGGCCTGACCGGAGTGGCCGCCTTTGATCAGCGATCCCAATTTAGCGGGAACGACTATGAAAGCACACTGACCGTCACGGAGCTGGGCGGTACGCCTCTTCTTGGAGAGCAGACAGGCGATACGACGATCCTGATGTCCAGCTTTGGTTGAGAGAACGAAAAAATAGGAGTATGCCATGAGAAGATGGATCGCGCTTTGCGCTTCCCTCCTGCTGCTGGCCGCGTTGACGGCCTGCGCCCAAACAGATACGAAGCAGGACCCCGAAACCGATTCCCCGCCTCAAAAAGAGGTAGTGGAATCCCATGGGTCGGACGATACGGTCACTGTATCCACCGCTGCCGAGCTGATCCGGGTCATTGCCCCGGACGCCCATATCATTCTGAAATCCGGCGACTACAACTTCTCCGCTCTGACGGAGGAGAAAATTGGAGAGTGCGGCGGATATGTAAGCCCGGACAGCCTGGCACATGGAGAAATCACGATCTATAACGCCCCCGGCCTCACCTTGGAGGCGGAGGAAAGCGGGGCTGTGCGCCTAATCACCGAGAACGGGTATGCGGATGTGGTGACCCTGGTCCACTGCGACGGGGCCGTCCTGAAGGGCCTGGTCATCGGCCATGAGATCGAGCGGGGCGAGTGCGACGCCGACGTCCTCCGGATCGACACCTGCGAGGATGTGCGCGTGGAGGAGTGCGGCCTGTTTGGCTGCGGCGCCGACGGCATCTGGGCGGAGAAGGCCGACCGCCTCACCGTCACTAAGACGGACATCTACGAGTGTACCAGCAGCATCTTCAGCCTGGTCGATACCGGAGAGGCGGTCTTTGACAGCTGCCGGTTTTACGACAATGACGGGATGTTCTTCCTGTGGGGGGAGACGGAGGTTCTGGTCAGGGACACGGAGATCTTCCAAAATCGGAATCCCCTGCTGGAGGGCTACCCGGAGGACGTCCGCATCACCTTCCGGGACTGTACCTTCCGGGACAACCCCGATATGGGTGCTCCCGAGGACTGGTCCTGCGTTTCCTTTGAAAACTGCGAGCTTCCCGCCGCCCCCGCCCCGGTCTCTGCGGAAACGGCCTATGAAGGATTGATCCAGCGGTACCGCCAGATCGTGGTGGACCCGGACGGCTCCTCCGCCGAGACCGTCGGGGAACAGTGTGTTCTCACAGCCGCGCGGGATATGCGGGAGTGGGGCGAAGACCCCTTGGAAACCCTGGGCTACGCAGTCGAGGACCTAAGCGGCGATGGCGTGCCGGAGCTGGTGATCGGGTTCCTGTCGGATCACAGTATTTTGCAGTACGCCGTCTATACGCTGGTGGACGGACGACCTCAAGTGGTCTTTGAGGACGAGGAAGGTTCCCTGGGCTATTTGGGAAACGGCTCATTCCACTATGTCGTCAGTCTCCCGACAGGGATGGGACAGGGAACCGTTTCCCTCTCTCAAGACGGCACACAGATCCTCTGGGAGGACTTCTATTTCACCTTGGATGACATCTTTGGCGGCGGCACCGTCACAATTTACCACAACACCACCGGGAGCCTTGACCCGGCGGAATCGGAACTAACCGACTGGACCATGGAATACTTCTATGCCTGGGAACCGGAGTATGAGGACTTGCCCATGATCCCATTTTCCGCAGACTGAGGAGGGAATGAAATGAAACGATATGCCGCGCTCTTTCTGTCGCTTTTGCTACTGGTGGCCATGACGGCCTGCGGCGGCCAGCCGGCGGACAACAGCTCGCCAGATGGAGAGGAATCGACGCCCGCACACACACCGGGCCTCCAGATCCCGGAAAAGGGAGGTAAAAAGCCGGTGGGCACGAAGGACCCGGAGCAGACATCGGAGCAGGCCACTGACCCTGACCTGGTCTACAGCGAGCTGGTGGAGCGATTCCGCACCCTGGTGTCCGACCCCTTCGGCCAGGACAGCGACAAGCCCGGCGAAATGGGCGTTTTGGAGTTCGCCCGGGCCGCAGGGGACAACGCCGTGTATGAGATGGGCTATCTGATAGAAGACCTCAGCGGCGACGGAATCCCGGAGCTGGCGGTAGGTGGGCTCAACGGGATGACCAACGCCCTCTATACCCTGGTGGATGGCAAGCCGGAGCTGGTCTTTGAGGGCTGGTACCGCAGCAGCTATGTCTACATGGGCGACGGCCACTTCTACTACTACGGTGCCAACAGTGCGGCGGAGAACGGCCAGGGCGTGTTTTATCTCACTAAAGACGGGACCGAACTGGAATGTGAGAGCTTTCTCTTTACCGGCCTCAACAGCGACGGGGATCTTGATGTCTATTACAACGAGACCGGAAGCTGGGACCCGGCGGAATCGGAGAAGTCAGACATGACAGCGGAGGATTTCTGGGCGCTGGACCCCGCCGGGGAGCCTCTGCCCCTGACGCCCTTCTCCGGGACAGAGGTTGGGAGCGCCAATGAATCCAGGGTTCCGGTGTCGGTCCGGTATCTGACAGAGGCTGGGGACGTGGACTGCGACTGGGTCACCCTGTACGACGGCGCCGGCGCCGCCGTCCTCCTCTTCACCACGGACAGCCCGGTGAGGTCGTTCACAGTGCTGACGCTGGAGCTGACGGACTTCACGGAGACTGGGGCGGCGATTTTCTCCGCCACGCCTGTTGTGCTGGAGGAGGGGCTGGACAGCCTGCCGGAGGTGATGACGGTGGACACCCCGGTGGCGGTACAGCTGGGTTTTATGGGTACCATCCCCAATTACGGCATTTCCTATGTGGACGGAGGCGGCAATCTCCGCCGTTTCGCCCTGGTGCAGAGCGGCTACGACGGCTCCGTCCTGCTGGAGGAGGCGGACCCGAATGAGACCCAGTTCATTCTCCCGGGGGAGGTATCCGGATAACGGCTGGAACCATGCGATTTTCTGAAATGAAATTTGAAGGAGGAGTCCAATATGAAAAAACGAACCAGCAGACTTCTGAGCGTTCTGCTCACCCTGGTGATGGTGCTGGGCCTGCTCCCGGCGCTGGGCGCCACGGCACTGGCCGACGAAAGATATGATTTGTATTTGGAGGTCGGGGAGAATGCTTTTGACAAGCCAGAGATACAGTCCATCATATATAAGCTGACCGGACAACATGCAAAAGGACTTGGTGCATATACCGTGCCTCGCCATGATTGGTCTGATGACCTCACATACTATGTGGAGGCTTTGAGTTCCGATGACGATATTATCTCCGATGCGGGACTGGCAAAACGTCCGGGAGAGTGTCTCCTTAACATTCAAAAAATTGATAAAACCTGGGGACAGCCTGATAAAATCTTGGACAGGATGAGTGTGCTGATTTGCGTGACCAACGCCCGCATTGATCGTGTGGCGGTTACCGGCATCGACGCACCTGTTACCGGCCAGCCGCTGGACATGACGGCGGAGTGCAGCACCCCCGGCATCGCGTCAGTCGAGGTCATCAAATGGCACAACTCCACAGACGGCGTTGATGTTGTCTCCGGCGCGGTTGCACAGGGCGGCAAGGCATATTCGGCGTTTGTTACGGTTACACCCGCAAGCGGGTATGAACTGGTGGGATATTCCACCACAAAAGTCACCGTAAACGGCGGGTCAGCATCACCGGTGTACGGCGGAACGGACTATCTTACTGTGGCTTACCATTTCCCGGCCACAGGCGGTGAAAACTCCGAAAACCAAAACTGGGTCACAACAAAGAAGATCATTTCCGAGGTGGCCGTCACCGGTGTTGTGACCCCGGTGGACGGGGCAAAGCCTGTGGAGACCTGCAAGCTGGGCGGGACGGGCTACACCCTGAAGAGCATGAGCTGGTATGACGGTTCTCTGAAGATGAACAGCGCCGGTACCTTCCAGGCGGGGAAGACCTACCGGGCCTGCCTCTATCTCCTCCCCGAAAAGGGCTATACCTTTGACGGTGCTGACAGTATGACAGCCACCGTCAACGGCAAAACGGTGGAGGTTACCAATGTATACGGAGAGCCGGAACAGCGCGGCGTAACCATCGATTTTACCTGTGAAAAGCCGTCGAAAACCATCTCCACTGTTGCGGTCACCGGGCTTGACGCTTTGAAGCACGGCACAGCGGCGGACTACACTGCCTCCACCTCTACTCCTGGCTGCACCGTCAAGAAGATCGAGTACCAGATGTTCCGGAAAACCCTGACTGACTACGTTCCCGCCAACGGGGACAACATCGCGGTGGTGGTTACGGTATCCGCCGCGGACGGCTACACATTTGCCCCCGGCAGCACCGCGACCTGGAACGGCCTGACCTCGGACGACACGGTGGCTGGCCTCAATGCCAACGAAAAACGATATGCTTTTTACATCAAGGTCAAAGCGGATGATTCGCAGATCATCAAATTCGCCGCCATGACCGTCACTGCGCCGGAGATCGGCAAGGCCCCCTCCACAGCTGTGACCGGCAGCGGCGTTGAAGCCAGCGATGTCAAATGGTCCCCCGCCGACGCCACGTTCCAAGCGGGAACGGCGTATACTGTCTCTTTCACTCTGAAGGCGGATGCTGCCCATGTGCTGGCCGACGACTTCAAAAATGTCGGCACTGTCACGGTCAACGGGCAGAAGGCGACGCTGACCTCATCGACCAAGGGTAAGTTCGTTACCTATACCGTCTCCTACACCTTCCCGGCGTTGAAGGCTGGTGAAATCTCCTCCGTTTCCGTCACGGGCATCGACGCTCCGGCCATCGGCACAAAGCCGGACACCTCTGCCGAGGCCGGTTCGGAAGAGTACATCATCGCGTCAGTGCTCTGGTCTCCCGGAGACAGTAAATTTGCCGCAGATAAGGCTTATACGGTCAATCTCACTTTGAAAGCGGCGGGTACAAACAAGTTTACCTCCAAGGTCACTGCCACGGTCAACGGTCAGGAGGCCAAGATCGTCTCCGGCACCGGCACCCAGGAGCTGCGGATCAACTACACCTTCCCGGCGCTGAAGGCCGGAGCGCCCGCCATCACCACCCAGCCCAAGTCCGTCAGCGTCAAGGAGGGCGCGGACGTTACCTTTTCCGTTGCCGCCACCGGCGAGACTCTGAACTACCAGTGGTGGTGTGAAGCCAAGGGCGGCGCGGCCAAGGTGGGCACCAACGGCCCGACCTATACCATCAAGGCCGTGAACGTGCCGGATGATAACGGTACTGTCTACTACTGTGTGGTCAGCAACAAAGCCGGAGAGGTCACCTCTGACAAGGCAACTCTGGCCGTCTCCAAACTGGGTGCCATGACCACCTTCTCCGACGTGCCGGAGGGCGCTTACTACACCGATGCGGTGGCATGGGCGGTAGAAAAGGGCGTGACCAGCGGCACCAGCGGTACCGCCTTCTCTCCCAACGCCGACTGCACCCGCGCTCAGATCGTGACCTTCCTCTGGCGTGCAGCGGGCAGCCCCGCACCCAAGAGCAAAGAGTCCGCCTTTACGGATGTGGCCGCGGGCAGCTACTACGAGACAGCGGTCCAGTGGGCTGTGGAGAACGGCATCACCTCCGGCACCAGCGCCACCACCTTCAGCCCCAACGCCACCTGTACCCGGGCCCAGACGGTGACTTTCCTCTGGCGCTCCCAGAAGTCCCCGGCGGACGGCGCCGCGAACTCCTTCACGGACGTGGCGGAGGGCACCTACTATACTGACGCGGTGAAGTGGGCAGTGAAAAACGGTATTACCAGCGGCACCAGCGCCACCACTTTCAGTCCTAATGCCGATTGCAGCCGCGCCCAGATCGTGACATTCCTATACCGCTGCCTGGGCAAGTAACTTGTGCCAATGCGGCGTATGGTTCCGATACGGGGAATTTAGCCGCTGAGCAAATAAAGAGAATATGGAGGAACATCAAATGAAAGGTCAAAGTTTTCTGAAAATCACCTCTATCCTGATGATCGTGGGCGGAATCATCGCCGTCATTGCCGGTGTAATCGCCATACTGGGCGTCAGCGCCCTGGTGGCCATCGCAGGCAGCGCGGAAGGGGCCGGCCTGCTCTATGCCAGCTCTATCATCGTCACCATCGCCTCCGTCATCGAGATCATCGCCGGTGTGAAGGGACTCAAGGCGTGCAAAGCCCCTGAGCTCGCCAAAAAGTGTGTGACCTGGGGCATTCTGATCGTAGTAGTCAGCATCATCTCCATGGTGATCGGCCTGATTGGCGGCGGGAAGTTCAGCATCACCAATCTGGCCCTCAATCTGTTAGTGCCCGGCCTGTATATTTACGGGGCGGTGCAGCTGAAGACGCCCGTTTAAGGCTCTTTGACACCATTAACTGCCCACATTTATTCTGACCGGTTAAATATAGACCGGCGGAGAGATTAGCAAGGAGGAAATCATTATGGCTCTGTTTGGAAAACTGTTTGACAAAAAGCAATGCTCCATCTGCGGCGGGGATATCGGGCTGCTGGGCAACCGCAAGCTGGAGGACGGAAACTGCTGCAAGAACTGTGCGGCCAAGCTCTCCCCCTGGTTCAGCGAGCGGCGGCAGAGTACCGTGGAGGACATCAAGGCCCAGCTGGAATACCGGGAGGCCAATCAGGAGAAAGTGGCGGCGTTTCACGCCACCCGTACCCTGGGCGAGAGCACCAAGGTGATTCTGGACGAGGATGCCGGGACCTTCCTGGTCACCTCTGCCCGGAACTGGCAGAGCGTCAACCCCGATGTGCTCAGTTTCTCCGATGTGACCGGCTGTACCTTGGATATTGATGAGAGCCGGACGGAGATCGAGTACAAGGATCAGGAAGGCCATCACCAGAGCTTCACGCCCAAACGGTACGCCTATTCCTACGACTTCTACATCGTAATCCATGTCAATAACCCCTACTTCAACGAGATCCGGTTCAAGCTGAACAGTTCCTCTGTGGACAACGATGAGGAGACCTTACTGGACAGCCCCACCGCTATGCCCCGCTCCAGGTCCGGCGCCAGCCGTCCGATGCCCGGCGCGGTTCGCCCCGGGGCAGTGCGTCCCGGCGCAGTCCGGCCTGGCGCAGTCCGGCCTGGTGCGGTTCCTCCGGGAGGCCGTCCCATGCCTGGCCGCGCCCCCATGGGCGGCGGAATGATGGGCGGTGTGCGGGTATCCAACGCCGACGAGGTTCGAGCCAGCCTGGAATACCAGCAGTATGAGCAGATGGGTCAGGAGATCCGTGAGGCACTTCTCCAGATTCGCCAGGAGGCCCGGGACAGCGCGGCGGCGGCAAACGCCCCCAAGACTGCGGTGACCTGCCCCTACTGCGGTGCCACCACTACGCCGGACGCCTCCGGCTGCTGCGAGTTCTGCGGCGGCGCCATCGGCGGCTGACCATACTTGCCCTGGTATAAGATAACTGCTGCGTTCGGGAGCGGCTGTCCCACGGCAGCCGCTCCCATTCTTAACCATACGGCGGCAACTAAATTTGCTGATATTCCTCTTAGGTGTACTTACCTATTTCATCGTAGTCAAAGGATTTTTTTAGAGTGGACAGCACATAGGACAGAGCTTCGCCCCAGGCTAAATCATGGGAGAGGAGAGAATACCTGTGAGCAATCAGTCATCCGGTGGTTTGGGCATCCTGGGTCTGATCGGGGCCGCGGTCCTGTTCCTGATCCTCCGGCGCTTTTCCCCTTCGCTCTCCAGACTGTTTTTAATCATTGGGATCATTGCGATTTCCTGCGTCCTCGTACTGGTGGCGCTGGTATTGTATTTTGCATTCCGCAAGCCCAAGAAAAAACCAGATTCCGCCAGCGATAGAGCAGTCCTCCTGCAAAAGGGCCGCTCTGACTTGTTGGAACTGCGTCAGCTTACCCTGCGAATCCATGACCAGCGGATCCGAAAATCCGGTGAGGAGGTCTGCCAGGTGGTAGAGAAGATTCTCGCCGCCCTAAAGGAGCAGCCGGAGGACATTCCCAAGGCGCGCCAGCTGTTCAGTTACTACCTGCCCACCTTCAGTGGAATCCTCCAGCGGTATGCTCGGCTGGAGCAGAGCGGTGTACCTGTTGCGGACGACGCAGAAAAGGTAGCAGTCTGCTTGGATGGCATCCAGGTGGCCATGAGGAAGATGTACGATAGTCTATACGATGATGACAAGCTGGATCTCACTGTGGAGATAGAAACCCTGAAGCAGATCTGTAGACAGGACGGTCTGTTGGCGGAGGATGTCGTTCAAATAGAAGACGGAGAGCAGAATATTACACTATCGCTGTAATCCGGCGCTGGTCGCAGCAGTCAGTCAAGAAGGAGTAAGGTTGAAACATTGTAGTCTAAGTACCATTCCGAAAAAGGACGCACAAAACCAAGCCCCCTAAGAGCGGGCGAAAAATGCAGTTATGCTTAAAGTCTAAGTGGTGGATGGAGCAGTCACCAGATATCCCTGCCGCTGGAGGATAAAGATGGCCTCGTCTACGGAAACCTCTCGGTGTGCAGGCGGCCGGTCTGCCTGCCGGTATAATTCAGGATTGTAAGGCTCATTTTTCTTGAGCATATTGTAAATGGCGGTGAGCAGCATCCTGGCAATAGCGATGATTGCTTTTTTGTGGCCTCTGCGTTTTTTGAGCGCAAGGTAGCGATTGTGGACTTCCGGGAACTGCTTGCCACTGGGTGTCTCATAGCGCCGCACCGCCGGCGCGGACTTCGCTGGCCGGTACGGATGTACGTATTCTTTCAGGATACTCATCCCGCCATCATACCCCAGTGCCCGCAGCCGTTCCAGCAGTACCACACAGTTGAAAATACCTTGCTGCATCCAGATGTTCAACTGTGGTTTGTAAGGGTCCAGCTTGGAGCCTTTTCTAACACCCTTCAAACCATGCGGCTGCACTGGCTGTGTTATGTACTTCCGGGCAGTGTTTTTTGATACTCCAATTTCACGCCCAATGGAATATGCACTCTTGCCTTTTCTTGCTAATTCTTTTATCATTAGTATCAGCCCACTCCTAATCATTCGGCCATCTCCCTTAAAAGTATTGCACACACTTTTAAGATAGCCGGTCTTTAGGCGTGGGTCAATTTTTGCCCGGCGTATAGGTCTATTTTACTCCGGCGATGACACAGTTGCTCTTATGATGAGTTCTTCGCTGGCTTGGATAGGAACATAGAATAGCAGTCTCATACGTTTGATTTGTTTATGCCTAAAATTGAAGTTATCCGCAAACATAGATGTAAGACTATTCTCTGTACTAGGTTCTCCGATAGAGTGGGATCTTCTGGGGGGACCATAATGAACCCACCCTCGGTCCAACGCCAAGGCGCATAAGCCCCTTGGCGGCAAGTTATTTAAGAAAAAGTGGTTTGTACTAGGATATGGTACAAACCACTTTTTCACTTTACCTCACAGTGTATAGGTTTGAGGTATGGCTGCCATTTGTGCGGAACCTGGGGTTCTTTAGCAGGAACCCTTTGCGCTCCAACTCGTTGATCGCTCTCTTCACAGTGCTACGTGACAAGCCGAGATCAGAGGCGATTGTTTTAATGCCCGGCCAGCAGGATCCGGATGCATTGGCCCGATCACGAAGATATATGTAAACAGTCTTGCACCGATGAGGCAATTCAGTGTCCGCATAGATCGATTCAAAATAACCCACCTGGTTCACCTCCTATTATGTTCTCAAGCTTGAATCGTCGGAGGGCTGCACATGGTCATCCGCTTCCGTCATCCCCTGTCCGCCATTTTGCGGTGGTGCGCCATCTGCTTTTTTTGATTCCGCATTTTTCATTGAACGGCATAGGATACTATCCTCCAACTCCTTTCGCCCAGCGTAGTGAACCTGTGCGTTTTCCCGTGCAGGTACAGTGTATCCCTCTTTTTCGAAGGTAATGCCCCATTCCAGGAAGAGGCGAAGTCGAGTCTGCATCGGATGGCAGCCTGTTTTCATCACAACAAAGTGGCCTTTGGGAATGGACCTCAATTCGTCCGGAGTCATCAGGGGCCGCTCCACCATCTGCAGAGATTGACTGGGGTCATTCTTGCCCTGGCTCACAGAGCCGGACTGCACCGTGCGGGTGCCGAGGTTTTTGGACAACACTTCCGCAGTCTGGCTGCCAGGCGCAAAACCGCCGAAGATTGTGTCCTGGCAGTTATCTTGAATGATCTCGCTGCCCTCTTTGCCATAGTTTTTTTCAAGCTGAGCTAATGATTGGATGATCGGTACTAGAGTCAACCGTCTGGAGCGCCCAGCGGAGAATAGGGGCAAAATATCAAATGGCGGCATGGTTCCCAGCTCATCGCAAAACAGCACCACACGGTTTTTCAGTTTTCCGCCATTCTCATCAGCAACAGCAAACAGTTCTCGACTCAGGTTCTGGATCATCAGTCCGGCCATGAAGTTCTTGGTGGTGTCTTCTTCCGGCAGGATCAGAAAGATGGCGCATTTCTCGCTGGCAAAGGTTTCCGCGTCAATGGCGCTGTCAAAGCAGATGACCTGTTCCAACTCACTGTCAAGAAACGCATTCAGCCTGGACAGAACGGTGGACATGACAGAAGCCATCGCCTGGTCGGAGGTGTTGAGCGCCGCTCCCGCAAACCATTTTGCCTTATGATTTTCCGGAAGTTTTGCCATCAGTTGCTGGAAATAATTTTTTTGTCTTGGGCCGGGGGACTCCAGCAGATCCTGCACCAGTTTGAACACAGAAACAATGTGTCTTCTTTCCCAGGGGGCCTTATTCGTAGGGGGTAGATATTCCGCCAGCAGGAGAACGACAGCAGTGAGCAGGCCCTCAGCTGCATCGTAGAAAAACGCATTTTGCCCATATGAAGAAGCATCGCCATCTGGGTTCACGATTGTCTTCGCCAGGATTTTTGCATACTTCTCCGCCTTGGCTCTGGCTGCCAGGTTGTTGGAATCTTCCTGCGCCAAATCCATATAGCGGTTGATCAGTGTCAAAAGATTATTTCCGTCTGACCTGGTCGGATTGCGAAGGTCAATCACGGAAATCTTGTAACCGTAATACTTGCTGGCGATGGCACCGTAGTTCCTCGCCAGATCACCTTTGGTGTCCAGCGCTAGAAAACTCATTCCGCAGGCGCAGGAATATTCCAGATTGGAATACAGGAAAAACGCTGTCTTACCGACACCGGATGCACCAATCATCAGGAAGTGAACATCGTCACAGTCCACAAGAGCCTTGAATCCGCCGTGCCTGAAATGCTTTTTTGCCCTGACGGGAGCACGTCCAACGCAGCCCAAGACCAACCCCTGGGCTTGAGGGCGGTTTTCTCCTCGACGCCACTCATCCACTCGAAAAGGCACATGTTTATAGGTCTGCTGGATTTCCTTTGGTGTGGCCCACCGTGCAGTTCCATGCTGTCCGTCACCCACAGTTTTAGATTTGATACGGTTAAGGGAATAGCGTTGCGAGAATATAGAGGCAATGACCAGCACCAGCAGCATTCCACCGCACAGCGCGATTAGGCCCCACGCCTGGTCAGTCATGGCTTCACCCCATTTCTAAAAAAGGGACCTGTGCGTCCTCCAGAGCGCACAGGTCATCATTCCAGTCTTTGTTTTGGGGAGTCAGGCGATCCGAGGCAATTCCAAACTGTTCGGCAATCTGTTCGGCCATGCGGAGGCTTGCTGCTCGCCCTGCTGCGTCATTGTCCAGGCATAAGAACACCTCCTGTGTGCAGGGCATACGGGAAAGCATTGACATTACAGGAATCGCAGATGTTCCGCAGCAGGCCACATAGCTGTGGGATTTCCAGTCATCCGGATACATGGTGATGAAGGACAGCATATCGATGGGCGCCTCGAAGGCATAAAGTTTTCCATCAGTGCCGATGTGATGAAAGCTGTATCTTGGATCACTGCCCTCCACATTTTGTCGGAAGGACTTTCCAAAACTGTTGGCACTTCGTTTGTGAGCGTGGCGCGGGGTGCCCTGTTCATCTGTCCCCACAAAGACACAGTTGTGATATTTGCTATCCTCAAAGAGAGTCTTTTCTTTCGCAAAATAGGCAATCACATCACGGTCAATGTGGCGGTGTTTCATCAGGTAAGCAAAGACGCGCCGCATATTGGAATTGGGCTCGGGCAGTTCAAATGGTTTTTGAAGCGGTTTCTCCCGTCCAGCAGCAGAAGGGTATATTGCACCCTGCTCACCTCCCAGGAGCGCTTTGACTGCGTCAGGGTAACTGTAATGATAAAACCACCGGACAAAACTGATCGCATTTCCGCCCTGGCGGCTGTCGTGATCGAACCACTCACAGCCGCGGATCGTTACACTGTGATCGCTGTCGAGCCGCTTATCCCGTCCAGATGGAAGGAGTTTTTCTCCTCTCCGGCGAAGGAATTCTTCAAGATCCACTTCGGCTGCTCGCTGCTTTTGCTCATCAGTGAAATGAATATACTGTGCCATAGTACCTCCTTTCCTTTACATCGACGGACCATTCTGCCAGTTCTGTTCCTCATGATCATCCGCCTTATGACCAAGGGCAAGTCGCTTAGCCATCAACTTTTTCCTGCGCTTGGAATCCATTCGAAGGCCCAACGGACTGGCAGGCGCCATTCCATTATCTCGAAAAATCCGTCCCATATGATAGAGCAGTCGAGTCACTGTCACCATTACTGCCGGGTTGTGATGGTTCATTGGCTGTGACTTATATTGCTGTTGAGCGGTATCCGTCTTTTCCGGTGATGCGGTTGGTTCATCTTTTTCTGACTCTTTCTTCTGCTCCGGGCTGGCGGAATTGATCTCCTGTTGTTCCAGCTCCAAACGAAGATGTTCAGCCTCACGGATAATGGAATTTTTGATTGCCTTGAATTCCTTTTGCTTGGAGAGAGGAGTATGGATGCGTGGTTTATCCTTGTAGTACCTTTCCAACTCATCGCGCAGGTCATTCCAGACCTGATAACAGGCAGCCACATCCGGCTGCAGTGCCAACTCATCGGTAATCGCATCTACCAGTTCCTTTACTCTTTTGGGCAGGTATCCATACTGCTTTTTCCCTTTTACGCTGCCCAGGGCATTGGCCAACTCCACCATTTTCTCGGCTAGCGAATCACTCTCTAACGCAGAGGTTTCCATTCGAGAGATAAACTCCGTCATTGCGGAGCGGGACTGGTTTACCAGATCCTCATAGGCCAGATCCTTTTTCACATAGAGATTGTGCATCTCATCCCGGAAGATCGTATTGGTGAGCGCAGATCGCATAGCCGCAATACCCGCTTTGTTCAGGTAACCATGTTTTTCATCTGCGGACCACACCATCATGTGTACATGTGGGTGGTACCCTTCATCGTGAAAGGCCGCACACCATCGGAAGTCATCCACTGGGATCTTCATAGCCTGTGCCAGCCGAGTCTTATGCTGCAAGAGAAGAGTGCGCCAACTCTCAGCACTGTCGTATCCAAGAGCTGACGCATCTTCACGCCGCAGAGAAAGAATGACCGTCCAGACAGGCCCTTCGTGTTTCGCTACTTCAGCCATTGTATCTTTGAGCGATACATCATATGAGTCACTGAACAGTCCATGATCGCCACGTTTCTCCACGCGAGGACGGGTGGCGATGTATTTGAGATAGCCATCTCCAGTCTCCATAGTGTGAACGTTGGAATCCAGTGCCATGGTGATAAACTCGGAGGCTTTGCCAAAGGAAGGACAGGCGCAGTAGTCACTGTACTCGAACAGTTCCTTGGTGTCCGGAAAGTCCTTGAGCAGTTTCTCAATGATTTCTTTCTGTGGTTGTGTGACAGGGCCGCGGCCATGCAGTTTCTCCACACCCTCTCGAGTGGCAATGTACTTCATGTATTTCGCCGCACTGCCTGCGCGGATGTAACCACACTTCTGCACCAGTTTCGGCATGACTTACAACCTCTTTTGGAATCGGAAGATCTCCTTGAAACTAATCATGCCATGGGTACGCATCACATCCTTTACACATCGGCCGCGCAGTTGCTCCAGTTCATCCAGAGTGGCGTCAGTGTCGTGTGCCATAAGGTGCATCATCATGGACATCTCCACCGACATCTTGAACAGCAGTTTCCCAAGACGATCTCCCAGAGCACCCAGTGATCCTTCCAGCACAGCAGACAAGGTGACCGGAAGGTATGTTCCGTCTTGCTCGGCCTCCAGATAACCAGTGTAGAACTGAATGGCTCGTTCAATGAATTCGCTCTGACTCTGGGAATTGTCAAGCTGATAGCAGCGTTCCACCAGTTCTTTTGTTCCCGGTGTCAGCCAGAGAGCGAATTTTTTCTTTGTGTAACTCACGTCGTAGTTCACCTCATACTCTCAGTAATCTTTGACCAATGCGAAACGCTTCCAGGTCATCAATGATGAACAGATCACTGCGCCAATGACCAGGCCACACTGCAAAGAGTTTGCTGGTACCCTGCTTGGCACGCATGTATCCTTTAAATTTTTCACCATATGTGACGAGTTGGTTGATCTCGCCGGTTGGAAATAATTCGATGTAGCAGATACGGTTGCTGTCATACGGGAACCCTTCAGTCGCTTTTGCGCTTCTCATCTTTGGACCTCCTTTTCAATCAAATTCATGTCAGGTCCGCTATCAACCCCGCCCAAAAGCCTGAAACGGCGGGGCTTGCGGGGATTCGCAACCCCTATGGCGTGTTATTTTCGCTTTAACAACCCCGATGGGAAAAGCCCGGAACTGCCCGCACTGCGGGCAGAAGTGAGAGAGCCGGGGCGTTCACGACCCCGGCTCTTTCTGCCTGCCTTTTTTTCGTCCTCCGTCCCCTGGTGGAAAAAGCCCGCCGAACAGCGGCAAACCGGTCAAGAGGGGTAGGGGGCCTGGCCCCCCCGGAGAAGGGCACACAGGGCCTCACAGCGGCCCACACGGGGCGGTTTTTGTGCCTCCGGTATCAGCCCATCTGCATCCCACGAAAATCCTCGTTTTCAAGCGTTTGAGAGGACTCCTGGGTCAGGTCTTCCATGTCAGCAATCCACATGGACATGCTGTCGAGCAGTATCTCCAGGTGACCAGAAACAACTTGATATGAGTCCTCCAATGTTTTGTTTCCGTGGAACTGCTCCTGCTGCGTTTTGTGAACAGCTTCCATCTGACGCTGTATGGCAAATACGTTGTCCAGCAGACCATAGACGGAGGCCGCATGAAACATGGTTGCCTCCTGTGCCGCTGAGCGTAGTTCTACCTTCTGATAGAAACCGTGGCTCACTCGCGCATAGGGGAAAGTGGGATCCTCAAGTTTTTTGCTGATGGGCAGCACGAGGTTGTTCTGTTCAATTGTTCCCTCGTACTGTGTGCCCTTAGCCTGTTCACGTACATAGTCGATGATCTCACGATACCGATGCGGGTTGCCGTCATCCAAGAGTTGGCGAAAGCAGTCCAACACAAATTCGTTTTTTCTGCTGCGATCAATCAACCTTATATGCCTCCTCACATTATTACATGGTCTGGTTCTCCGGGAATGAGATGGAATGCACTTCGGTAAGATACTGTGCGCGATATTCATCCAAACTCATCCCGGTCTGTTCCATGCAGTAGTCATTCATTTTGGAGCGCAGGGACAAACGCTCCTCCTCAGTTAAGGGATAGCGATAGGTTTCTTCAGAACCATCTCCGCAGGCTTGGATCACAGTGAGTGCGTCGCACACTTCGCCAACATCCAAATCAAAATCCGCATAGACATTGAGGTAGTCATCATTGGCATCGGTAACAACGTTGGTTCCGAAGACTGCGTCGGGATCAAATGTGATCGGCACATAAAAATTCAGTTGGTTTCCGCACTCGCTCATATCATCTTGAAAGGTGACCTCTTCCATGCGAAGCCGTCTTGATCCAGACAGCACAATGGCCTCAGAGTCCGGCGTGAGTTCTTTGCCTTCAAGTTTGTCCAGCAGTCGATCCCATCTCTGATCCATCGAGATATTTTGTTTTCGGAAAGCGTGGTAGGCTGCCACGCTCACGTCATGGATACGGTAGGTATGCCAGCCATCCATAGCGTTAGCTGCGGAAAATGTATCCTTGTCAAAGTCCATTTCGAAAACACCTGACACCTTCCCAGTGTTCTGCAGCCGTTGGTCCAGGAGTTGATCATATTCTGCCTGGGTGATTTCCGAGCGGTCTTTGAACACAGATGCGAAGGAAATAGGTAGAGGATTATCCCCAGCGGTGAGATAAGTACGCAAGCGTTTTGCGGCGATGAGCAGTGTATCTGCTGAAGAAGTTTTGAAATACAGATCCTCTCCCCGACCGGTGACATGGTACGCCGCCCAGGTGGTGTTGGCCATTTGATCCGCTACCGCCTCGGCATGTTCAGCATTGATGAGTTCCTGTATCGCCTGTCGTTCCTCAGAAGGAACGCACTCAGAATATAGATCGGCAAGCATTTCCTGCATTCGTTTTTCAACATCAGTTCCATTCGAAGCAAGTTGCTTTTTCAGTGCCCTGAACTCATACTCATGGAGCCAAAGTACGATCTCAACGGAGCCGCTCATTTGGACACCCCCTGTTCCGCCGTTTAGCAGCTTTCTGCTTGCTGCAGGTGCTGGGTGCGGGACAGCGAATGTCTTTCCGCTGCCGCAGGCTGAGCAGTCGAGTGAACGAACGCTGATCCTGATTCAGAAAATCACACTTTTTCATCATTACAACCTCCCATTTCATAACTGGTTGACAAATCCTGTCCGTCCTTTTCCTGATTGCTGTTATCATTTTGAGTCTGACGGGAACGTCCGGATTTGATTGTCCGCTGTTGCCTTGGCCGGGGTGCAGCAGGCTTATTCCTGCTGTCCAGATACTCACGAGTGTCCGCTGGGACATATTCTTCATAGAGTTCTTCCAGCATCCGTTTCAGTTTTTTCTCGGGCGTGCTTTTCTCCTTGGCCGACAAAAAATACCGGAGCGCATCCAGGCGCTCCGGCTCCATTGTTACTTTCAGTTCAACCTTGTCCATACTGTCCTCCTTACATCGAGTAGAACTCAACCCGAAGAGCATCCTCTACCTCGCCGGGCTGGAATGATTCCGGCTTGGCGAACAGTTTTTGGAAGCGATCCAACTGTTCCTCTGTGAGAGAACAGAAGTCACCCGCACTGGTATCACCGGCCAGGAAAAAGGTGCCGGCGATAATGTCGTTTCCAACACGGCGGTTGCCCTCCAGCCCAATTAATTTACCTTCCTCATTGCAAACCATGCAGACATCGTTCAAAGGGATCACTTCAATGTAGCCACCCACTACTTTCTGCATGGCATCCAAAGTATTTGGGATCGTCACCGCTTCCGGGATTTTGCCCGGCTCTACTTTTAGTATTGTAATTTCACTCTCTTTCATGAGAACGCACCTCCTTTAATCAGTTGGCAGATATGATCTTGGATTGACACGCTGGCCATTGACTCGCACTTCAAAATGAAGGTGCGGGCCGGTAGAACGTCCGGTGGAACCGGACAGCGATACGATGTCCCCTGCTTCCACAGTATCGCCTGCCCTGACCAGCAATTTAGAATTGTGGGCATATAGGGTCACCATACCGTTGCCGTGATCGATCATCACGTAGTAACCGTACCCTCCGGCATTGTAGGCGGCAGTCGTGACAGTTCCAGGCAAAGCGGCACGAACAGGAGTGCCGGTGGGGACAGCAATATCGATGCCGGTGTGACCGCTGGGTTGGCCTGTGAAGGGGTCTGATCGATAGCCAAACTCAGAGGTTACCCTGCTCTCCCAACTGGAACCTACAGGAGAACAGAACCCGTCCGCCCCGATAAACGGCACGTCCGCGCCAGGGATCCAGCCATCCGTTCCGGTAGATGATCCGTAGCAAATCAGGTTATAGATGCTGTCTGCGTTGCCCTGTTGTTCCTCAGTAACGGTGATGCCCAATTTTGTTTGGATATTAGACCATATCGTTGCCATGTCTGTGATGGGGACTGCCACTGTATAGGTTTCATCTGCATCTGTTTCATCGGATTCTTCTGTGCTGTCTGTTTCATCCTCTTCTGAGTCATCCTCTGTCCGAGTTCGTTCCTCATAAGTTACAAAGCAGCCAACAAATTCCTGATGGACCCGACTGCTGGGAGAGTCGGCACCGAAGTACAGAGCAAAAAAAATGGCCTTGACTCGTATCGCGTCAAGGCTTGTTCCTTCATCCGTCATGCTATTGATTTCTGTGATGCGTTCATCCAGCAACGAAAAACTTGTCTGTATGTCCTCAATGTAGACTCGGTACTCTGCAGATAGATCTGCTGGGAGAGTACCTCCATAGAAACACAGGTCAAGGATATTGGTATTATGTTGTGCAGAGCCACCCAGAATGGAGCAGAACGCAGCAATAAGAAGGATAACGGGAGACAGGATCGCCACCAGAACCCAGCCCGCTGCCTTGCGCGTTTTGTCATTTGCGAGAACAGCAACTGCGGCCTTTGCAATAGCGGCGGCGGGAATGGCCATAAAACTCACCTCCCATACTTATAATTGGTTATCTCATCCCATGGATAAACTATCCTGCTGCCGTTGTTCAGCGGCGTCGTCCAAGCAGTTATGCAGGGTTACGTCAAAGCAGGCACACGATGCCGCAGTTTTCAAATTCTCTTCGCTGAAACAGTCTATCCGCAATGCTTTCTTTGACTCCAGTTCCTCCTGAGAAAAAATAGGTTTTCCGCAGTTTGATAACAGGATCATGCGATTGTAATTGGTATCACCTTGCACAAGGTTCACCACATCTCCAACCTTCAAACGGCAACCATCCTCATCCACAAGTCCGGTATCATCGCCAATGAAGCCTGCCACTACGGAAAAGCATTCACCGTCTTCGGCTATCAGGTATTTCAGCTCCATTGGGAATTCCGCAATGGCGTTGTATTCCTGTACAAGATCACCCAATCGTTGAAGTTCCTGCCTTTGCTGAGGGTCATCCAGTGTGCCGCATAGGATTTCTTCTTTCTGTTGTGAGATCGCCTCTTCTATTGTGCGGACTTTTTCAAATTTGCCCTTCATGTTAATTTCACCTCCGACTGAATCACCGACCGCCAGCCGATCCAAAGAGCCGTTCCTTGTGCGGCGGAGCATGTACGGCCAACAGATGCCTGTCATTACCGCATTTATAGAGACAGACTCCTCGCTGTGGGTACCGGATCAATTCATACTCTGCTTCTTCCAACTGGAGATTTTCCATGTAAAACTTTTTGTCAATGGCGCCCGCATTGAAAATAAACTGGTGTGTGGGGATAGCGAAAAGGGGACGCGTCAGTTCCCGGATACCCGGCTGGTCAAAATCCTCCAGATTCTGACTGGCCAGGATCAAGGAGGACTCCTTTTTACGAACCCGTTTGAGGCAGTTGCGGATGTAGGTAACCGCGACTGGATTGGTGAGCCACAGGTACAGTTCGTCGATGGCGGCCACGGTATTTCCGGCAGTGAGCAGTTGGTCAGACATATAGGAGAGCACGGTAAACAGCAAGGTATCCCGCAGGTTCTGCGCCACACTGTCCAGCCCCTTGACACAGAAGACCAGGAACCGTGCGGACGAGATATTGGTGTGGCCGTTGAAAAACCGTGCGTCTGCGCCTTTGCACATTGAATGGAGCCCCAGCAACAGATCCCGAAGCATCTCTGCGGGATAGAGTTTCAGTTCCTCTTCGCTCTCATAATTCTGGTAGGCATCCTCAATGATGTCGTAAAGATCCGACAGGATGGGGTAGTCGGTAGGAAGCATACGAGAGAAATCTGTTTTGTCGTTGATACCCCATTTACGGTATAACCGCTCGATCATCAACTCCAGCGTGTCAATATGCGGGGTATCAAAGTCCTTATAGACACGAAAGATGTCCCGCAGGAAAGAGACATGCTGGGCCAGCAGCGTCCCGCGGAAAGCGGCCGGGGCTTCGGGGTCATCTGGTTCGCTGCCATCATCCCACCGGCGCGGTTCCAGAAGGTTGATCCGATGCCGGCCATCCATGAAGTCCAAAAAGCATCCGCCAATGTTTCGGCAGAGATCTTCCATCTCATGCTCAGAGTCCAGAGAGATTACAGATTTTCCCGTTTCCAATCCATTGCAGATCAGGAGCCTGAGCAGGTAGGTTTTGCCCTGGCCGCTGTTGCCGAGGATCAAGGCGCTGGCATTGGTTTTGTCATCTGCCCTCCGATCCAAATCCACAATTACATTGGAGCCGTACTTATCCCGGCCAACATAGAAACCCATCGGATCTGTTTTACCCGAGTAACTGATCGGGTACAGATTGGCTACACTGGTTGCGGGAAGAACACGCTCAGCAAAAGAACCAAACGCATTTTGCCCCGCCGGATTGGAAGAGAGGAAGCCTTCTCTCTGCCTTAGAAGCAGCGGATCTGTTCCCAACTTGGACCGGATCAGAATTGCGTTGACCTCATCCCGCAGGGTTCTGAGATCTTCCATCGTATTTGCAGTCAATTCCAGAAAGCAGGAGCAGTGGATCAGCGGTTCCGTCTGCCGCCGTGTTGTCTTGATCAGGGTTTCGACATCCTGGATCTTCTCCTCAGCCGTAATGCTCTGCTTCATGTTACTGAAATTACTGCGCTCCATCCGGTTCTTGTTGGTAGCTGCGTGAATGATGGCATCCTCCTCCGCAGTAGTCACTCGTCTTGTAAAAAGGCGCAGTGTAACGCCTGCCAACTCTCCAAGCCTGCGCAGCAGAGCCAGTTCCTCTGTGGTGGGAGGATAACTACGAATGGCGACAACACTTCTGTAGGTCCCGCCCAGTATAAAGTGGTCGGTATTGAATTTCACTGCCGCCGGCGCAATGAGGTCGAGATACTCTTTTGGTCTGGCAACTGCAGGTTGTTTCGCCGGCGGGCTTTTCTTTTTCTGTTTCTTCTTATTTGCCATTTTGAATCACCGCCTTTCCACCGTCTACATCTTCAAAAAAATCTGTAGTCACATCATGCTGGTAATAGACTGCCAGCAGGCGTTTAACATCCTGCTCATCTGCCAGCCGGACATGCAGGCCATGATCGCAGATCCCCTTCTCCAACTGCCGCAATGTGCCCTCGTTCATATCTGATTTGAGATCCCTGCGTAGGATCAAGACAAATTCACGGGCAGATGCGGAAGAGGACAGGATTTCGTCCAGATGCCGAATGTCTTGCGCCAGAAGTTCCCTCAGTGCAGGAAGTCTCTCCTCTTCCAGGCGCGCCTGATAAAATTCCTTATTCCGCTGGAAGGACTCTCTGGAATCTACAACCAACAGTTCCACCGCAGGCTCTGCCCGCAATAGATTGGCCAGCGCATTGACTCTGGCCCGGATCCCGTCAGCAGAAAGGACGGAGAGGTTGTCTGGCCGCACAAGGAAAAAAACCAGTTCCGCATTGGATGTGGTTACGCCATGAGGCGCAACCCCCTGTATCCCCATCAACTGTCGTGTGGATTGATGCTGCTTTACAGCGAGTTTTTCTTTTCGAGTCACGGGTCAAGCCTCCATTCATAATATTGCTGATGCAGGATTAGAAAACAGGCCGCTCTTCTCAGAAAGTCCAGAATACTGGAACCATCAACGCGAATGGTGAGAAAAGCAAAGAGGACTGTAATCACCAATGGAACCATGCCGATTCCTTGGCTAAGTGCCAGAACAGAGAGAAGAAAACTGACGCCGATGATGCCGATATCCCGCAGTTCCCAAAGCCACAACATAGGCTTTGCTTTCAGGTTTTCTGGATAAATGAACATACTGCTTGCACCTCCTTTTGAGGTTTGATCCCATACCGGCTTAGAGTGATGGGAGAAGGCTGTTTTTAATATGGTTCTTCAATTTGGAGGAACGATTGGAGGACGATTTTGAAGTCTTCTCCTTCCGCACTGGAGAAAGCGCCGGGAACATTATGAGCAGAAAGCAATTATGCGTGGTCCCTCTCTAAAAAGCAGAGGAACAGCAGCGTTAAGCACTGTTCCTCTGCACATAATAATTTGGTGAAAGCGGATCATCCAAGGGATGAGAGCCAATCAATGAGTTCA
>NZ_JALFGV010000126.1:0-6719 GCF_022777125.1 Lawsonibacter sp. | reverse complement strand
CCTCCTTGCGGCTTCCTCTCAGGCGGGAACTTGTCCTTGATCCTATTCCATTGTTTTTCGCTTATTTCATGTCTCTTCATGCTCCCATTCTATTACATCGTCGTTTTTCACACAATGGCTAGGTTTTAAAACAGACTCTAGCTTCCCGTCAAGAAGAAGCTGATATATTTCATTATAACACATGGTATTTCAATGTCAATTCAAATTTGGAAAAATTTTGACTATATATGTATGTTTCTATCTAAAAATGGAAAATAAGGAGGCGCGCTCTGCAAAAGGGCAAAGTTGGAAAAACAGGAATGGAACCGTGGGACGGGCCATATAGATAGGGGGAGGGAAAAGGAGGCGCGTGGCGATGGCGATGGCGGTGATCTGGACGGGGATGGTGGTAGCGGCCGTTCTGTGCGGCCTGGCCACGGGAAACGGACCGGCCGTTGCGGCGGCGGCAATGGAAGGCGCGGCGGCCGCCGTGGAGCTGTGCCTGTCCATGGCCGGTATCCTCTGCCTGTGGATGGGCGTTATGGAGGTGATGCGCCGCTCCGGCCTGTCCGACGGCCTGTCCCGGCTGCTGCGGCCCGTCCTGCGGCGGCTCTACCCGGAATTTGCGCGGGATCGGGACGTCATGGACAGTATCTCGGCCAATGTTTCCGCCAACCTGCTGGGGTTGGGCAACGCCGCTACGCCGCTGGGGATCCAGGCCGCCCGGCAGATGAGCCGGAAGACGCCGGGGGTGGCCTCCGATCCGTTATGCATGCTGGTGGTGTGCAACACCGCCTCCATCCAGCTCATCCCCACCACCGTGGCCAGCGTCCGCCTGGCTGCCGGAAGTGCCGCGCCGTTTGACATCCTGCCCGCCGTCTGGCTGGCCTCGGCCATCTCAGTGTGCGTGGGCATCCTGGCGGCGAAGGTGTTTGCAAGGCTGTGGAGGAAGTAGGGATGGAACTGTTTTTTACCATGCTGGTGCCCCTGATCATCGCCGCCGTGGCCCTGTATGGAATGGCGCGGCGGGTGGACGTGTACGACGCGGTCGTCCAGGGGGCCGGCGAGGGCCTGGGAGTGCTCATCAAGATCGTGCCGCCGCTGGTGGGGCTGCTGACGGCGGTGTATATGCTGCGCGCATCCGGCGCGCTGGAGCTGGCGGCCCAGGCCCTTGCGCCGGTGCTCACCCGGCTGGGCATCCCGCCGGAGACGGTGGCGCTGATGCTGGTGCGGCCGGTCAGCGGCAGCGCGGCGCTGGGCGTCGGAGCGGAGCTGATCTCCACCTATGGGCCGGACTCGCAGATCGGGCGCACGGCGGCGGTGATGCTGGGCTCCACGGAGACTACGTTTTATACCATCGCGGTCTATTTCGGCGCGGCGGGGATCGTAAAGACCCGTTATGCCGTCCCTGCCGCCCTTTGCGCCGACCTGGCAGGCTTCATGGCCGCCGCCTGGGCCGTGCGTGTGATCTTCCATTAAAAACGGCGCTTCGGTCAGGGACCGAGGCGCCGTCAGGCTGTTTGGATGTGCAGGGCAGATCAGGAGGCCCGGTCCAGGCGCCGGTGTACATCCCGCCGGAGCAGGGTATAGAGGACCGACGCAATGGGGACGCTGAGCAGGACGCCTACCAGACCCATCAGCCCGCCGCCGACTGTGACGGCGGCCAGTACCCAAATGCCCGGCAGGCCGATGGAGGTGCCCACCACCTTGGGATAGATCACATTGCCTTCGATCTGCTGGAGGATCACCAGGAAGATCAGGAAGGTGACCGCCTTGAGCGGGGAGACCATCAACAGCAGCAGAGCGGAAAGAATCGCCCCGATGTAGGCCCCGGCCACGGGGATGAGCGCGGAGGAGCCGATGATGACCCCGATGAGAGGGGCATAGTCCGGCTGAATGAAGAGCATGCCGATGGAGCACAATCCGCCCAGAATGCAGGCCTCGATAAGCTGGCCGGTGACGAAGTGGGTGAAGGTATCCCCTGTGAGGTGTACCACGTCCAGGATTGGGTCGGCAAATTTTGGAGGGACGTAGGCCCGGAGCAGCCGGCGGCACTGGGAGAGCAGGCGTTCTTTGCCGGAGAGCATGTAGATCGAGAACACCAGAGCCAGCACTCCGGTGACTACCATGGACACCAGTCCGCTGGTAAACTCCAGCAGGTGGGGGCCCAGGTCGGAGAGGAAGGCCAGCACCTGGTCGAACAGGTTCTGGAGGGGGGCCTTCAGACTGGACAGGTCCAGGGTGTCCAGCTTGAGGTAGGCCAAAAGCTCGTTGGTCCAGGTTTGCAGATTGTTGAGGTACCCGCTCAAGCTGCCCACGAAGATCTGGATGCTCTGTGCCAGCTTGGGCACCACGAAAGAGAAGATGGCGCTGATGACGATCACCAGCACCAGATAGGAGGTGACCACCGCCAGGGGGCGCGCCCATCCGGACGCCCGGGTCCTGCCGAGGCCGCGGCCATACAGGCGGCAGAAAAAGTGACAGGGCCGGTTGAGCACAAAAGCAATGCCAAAGCCGATGAAAAGAGGCTTGAACAGTCCCAGCAGGCGCCAGAGGCCGCCGCTCACCACGTCCAGACGGGCCAGCGCCATGACCAGCACCACCGCATAGGTGATGATCAGCAGAATGCTTTTGAAGAGCTTTCTATCCATGGCTCCTCCTTAATATAATTCTTGAAACGCCTGAGCACACTATAGCATCGGCAGGCCGGTGCCGTCAATCGAAGGAACGGATTTTTAAGGAAAGATTAATGGTTGGCGGCAATTTCTAAAATTTGCTTGACAAAACGCGATAAGACTCGTATAATCATAGTAAACATATAGGAATTATGTACTTTAAGCAAGACGATCCAGGAAAGGAGACATCGCCATGTCGCGAATTGTTTATGCCGACCATGCGGCCACCACGGCCCTGTCCGATACGGCCCTGAAGGCCATGCTCCCTTATTTTAACCAGAGCTATGGAAACCCCTCCAGTCTCTATTCGTTTGCCCAGCAGGCCAAATCCGACCTGGAGGCGGCCCGGGCCCAGGTGGCCGCCTGCCTGAACGCCCAACCGGAGGAGATTTATTTCACCTCCTGCGGCAGCGAGTCCGACAACTGGGCGCTGCGGGGCGTGGCTGAGCAGAAGAAGGACAAGGGGAGGCACATCATTACCTCCGCCATCGAGCACCACGCGATCCTCCATACCGCCCGGTATCTGGAGAAGCAGGGCTTTGAGGTCACCTATCTGCCGGTGGACGGCCAGGGACGGGTGGACCCCGCCGCCGTGAAGGCGGCCCTCCGCCCGGATACGATCCTCATCTCCATTATGACCGCCAACAACGAGATCGGCACCATCGAGCCAATCGCGGAGATCGGGGCGATCGCCCGGGAAGCGGGCGTACTCTTCCACACCGATGCGGTACAGGCTGTGGGCCATATCCCGGTGGATGTTCAGGCATGGAAGGTGGATCTGCTGTCTCTGTCCGGGCACAAGTTCCGGGGCCCCCGGGGGATGGGGGCGCTCTATGTCCGCAAGGGGGTGCGCCTGCCGCCGCTGATGTTCGGCGGCGGTCAGGAGAAAGGCCGCCGGGCGGGCACCGAGAATGTGGCCGGGGCTGTGGGCCTGGCCGCCGCGCTGCGGGAGGCGACGGATGGTCTGGCCGCCGAGTCCGCCCGTCTGTCCGCCCTGCGGGATAAGCTCGCCGCCGGACTGGGGCGTATCCCCTATTCCCGCCTGACGGGCGATCCGGTCAACCGTCTGCCGGGAACCGCGTCCTTCGTCTTCGAGGGCGTGGAGGGCGAGGCCCTGCTGCTGCTGCTGGACGCCCGAGGGATCTGCGCCTCTTCCGGCTCCGCCTGTTCCTCGGCCTCCCTGGACCCGTCCCACGTGCTGCTGGCCATCGGCCTGCCCCATGCGATCGCCCACGGCTCCCTGCGCCTTACTTTGGGAGCGGAGAACACCGAGGAGGACGTAGCGTATCTGCTGCAGGAAGTGCCCCGGGTGGTCCAGTATCTGCGGGAGATGTCCCCTGTGTGGGACAAAGCGGCGGGGAAGCCCACCTGGGAACTGTAATGCCGTAATATTGAAAGGAGATATTCCATGCTGTATTCTGATAAGGTCATGGACCATTTTGAGCATCCAAGGAATGTGGGTGAGATTGCGGATGCCGACGGGGTGGGCCAGGTCGGCAACCCCAAGTGCGGCGATATTATGAAAATGTACCTCAAGATCGACGATAAGGGCGTGATCACCGACGTAAAGTTCAAGACCTTCGGCTGCGGCTCCGCCATCGCCACCTCCTCCATGGCCACGGAGATGATCCGCGGAAAGACCATCGACGAGGCCATGGGACTGACCAACGCCGCCGTGGCGGAGGCGCTGGACGGGCTGCCCGGCTATAAGATGCACTGTTCCGTTCTGGCGGAGGAGGCCATCAAGGCCGCCTTGGCCGACTATTACCGCCGGCAGGGGAATGCGGTACCCGAGGAGCTGAAGCTCCCCTGCGACGGCGACGAGCACAGCTGCTGCGCCTGCCGCTGAGAAACGGCGCACCGTCCCAAGCCCCGGAACCCGGCTGGTTCCGGGGCTTTTTGGCTTGACAGGGGGGCGTGGTTGGCATAGAATAGCCTATACGTGATACGGAAATATCCCCGCTTTTGGAGAAAACGGGGCGTTGGAACGGAATTTTGTCGTTAAGAGGAGTACGGGTCCGTGATTGAACTGAAGCATGTGTCAAAGACCTTCCCCACGGCGGACGGAACGTTTACCGCCTTGGAGGACATCAACCTGACCATTTCGGACGGAGACATTTTCGGCGTGGTGGGTATGTCCGGCGCGGGCAAGTCCACGCTGGTGCGGTGCATCAACCTGCTGGAACGGCCCAGCGCCGGGCAGGTGATCATCGACGGGGCGGATATGACCGCCCTCAGCGCCGGACAGCTGCGGCAGAAGCGCCGCTGTATCAGCATGATCTTCCAGCAGTTTAATCTGCTGATGCAGCGCACCTGCCTGAAAAATATCTGCTTCCCCCTGGAGATCGCCGGAGCCGGCACGGCCCAGGCCAAACGCAGGGCCCTGGAGCTGCTGGAGATCGTGGGGCTGCCCGACAAGGCCGATGCCTATCCGGCCCAGCTCTCCGGCGGCCAGAAGCAGCGCATCGCCATCGCCCGGGCCCTGGCCTCCGATCCCAAGGTGCTTTTGTGCGACGAGGCCACCAGCGCGCTGGACCCCACCACCACCCGCTCCATCCTGCGGCTGATCCAGGACATCAACAAGCGCCTGGGCATCACCGTCATCGTTATCACCCATGAGATGACGGTTGTGGAGGAGATCTGCACCCATGTGGCGATTCTGGATCACGGCCATATGGTGGAGACCGGAACGGTAGAGGAGGTCTTCGCAAACCCCAAGACCGAGGCGGGGCGCAGGCTGGTCTACCCGGAGGGGGTGCAGGTCACCCGTCAGCTGCCGGGCAGCCACATCGTGCGGCTGGTCTTCAACGGCGGCACGGCCTATCAGCCCCTCATCGCCTGCCTTGCCATCGACTGCGGCGTCAAGGCCAATATCCTGGGGGCGGAGACCCGCAATGTGGATGGCCGGGCCTATGGGTATATCCTGCTGGGCCTGCCCGACGACGCGGACGAGGCCGGACGCGCCATGGCCTACCTCAGCGCCCAACGGGACGTGACGGTGGAGGAGGTGGAAAACTACCATGCCTGAGTTGCTGAACAATCCGGAGATCCTGCGGCTGCTGGAGCTGTCCAAGAACGGCCTGCTCTTCGCCGTCTGGGAGACGCTTTATGTCACCGTGGTCGCCACGCTGTTCGCCTATGTCATCGGCCTGCCCCTGGGCGTGCTGGCGGTGGCGGGAGAGGAGGGCGGCGTGCTGCCCCTGCCCCGGCCCGTCATGGCCGTGATCAACTTTGTCATCAATATCCTGCGCTCGGTACCCTTCCTGATCCTGATGGTCATCGTTATCCCGCTGTCCCGGCTCATCATCGGTACCAGTATTGGGACCGTGGCCACCATCATCCCCCTGATCGTGGCGGCGTTTCCCTTCGTGGCCCGGCTGGTGGAGGCATCCATCCGCGAGGTGGACAAGGGCGTCATCGAAGCGGCCCAGTCCATGGGCTGCTCTCCCTTCCAGATCATCTGGAAGGTCATGCTGCCGGAATCCCGTCCTTCTCTGATTTCCGGCTTCACCACCGCCTTTATCACCATCCTCAGCTACGGCGCCATGGCGGGCGCCATCGGCGGCGGCGGTTTGGGCTCCATGGCGCTGAACCTGGGCTATCAGCGCCAGATGAAGATCATCCTCTGGGTGTCTGTGGTGGTGCTGGTTATCCTGGTGCAGATTTTCCAGTCCGCCGGGACCCGCGCGGCCGTGCGCCTGGACCGCCGCGTGGGCGACAAGGCCCGGAGGAAGGCCGCCCGGAAACGCAAAGCGGAAAAGGCCGGTCTCCAGTAAAAATCGGCGGGGCGGGCAGAAAGCGGATTCTGTCCGCCCCTGTTTTTGTGAAAAATGCCCGGTTGACAGATGGGCTTTGTCAGGTTAAACTAAGTGCAACCCGGAGACAATGGAATATCGCCGACAAAGGCAATGAAAAGAAGAGTACGCGCGCAGATACGTCGCAGAGAGCCCGGACAGGTGGGAACGGGCACGGAAGGGCGCGGGGAACATGGTCTTGGAGCCGCGCACCGAGTGCATGACGCATTAGGCTGCGACGGGGGCGCCCGTCATAGCGCAGGCGTATCGG
>NZ_JALFGV010000082.1:0-6946 GCF_022777125.1 Lawsonibacter sp. | reverse complement strand
AATGTGCAACCGGGAGATCGAACCGCCCCGCCGGCTGCCGCGGCAGCCGGCGGGGCGGTTCGATCTCCCGGTTGCACATTTTCCCATTTGCAATTATAATACTGTCTGCCGGGACGGCCGCCGCTTAGCTTCACAAAGACGTCCGTTTCCTCCGCGCCCGCCGTGCCTGCGGGCGCGGGCCCGCCTTCCTGATGCCTTTATTTCAATTTACGGAGGAGTGTGCTCCATGACTAAACCTGTTCTGGTCGTTATGGCCGCCGGTATGGGCAGCCGGTACGGCGGCCTCAAGCAGATCGACCCTGTGGGAAACCACGGCCAGCTGATCATCGACTATTCCATCTACGACGCCCTGTGCGCCGGTTTCGAGCGGGTAGTCTTCGTCATCAAGCGCGAGCTCGAGGATCACTTCCGGTCCGCCATCGGAGCGCGTCTGTCCCGGGTCATCGACGTACAATACGCGTATCAGGAGCTGAGCGACCTGCCGGAGGGCTACGCCGTTCCCGCCGGCCGTGTAAAACCCTGGGGCACCTGCCATGCCGTGCTGGCCGCCCGGGGCCTGGTGGACGGCCCCTTTGCCGTCATCAATTCCGACGATTACTACGGCCCGGAGGCCTTTCGTACCATATACGATTATCTCTCCCGCCACACGGACCGGCCCGGCTGCTATGAATACGCCATGGTGGGCTACCTTCTGGGCAATACCGTGACCGAGCACGGCCATGTGGCCCGCGGCGTCTGCCGCGAGGATGCCGGGCACTATCTGGAACAGGTGGTGGAACACACCCACATCGAGCCGGAGGGCGCGGACGCCCGCTTTACGGAAGACGGCGGACAGACCTGGACCCGTCTGAGCGGCGGCACCATCGTCTCGATGAACCTGTGGGGCTTCACCAACAGCTTTCTTTCCGAAGCACAGCGGCGCTTCCCCGCTTTTCTGGACCGGGCCCTGGCGGAAGACCCGCTCAAAAGCGAGTATTTTCTTCCCAGCGTCGTCAGCCAGCTCATCGACGCCGGCAAGGCCCGGGTCAAGGTACTGCGCAGCGCCGAGAAATGGTACGGCGTCACGTATCGGGAGGACAAACCGGCGGTGGTGGCCGCCATCGCGGAAAAAACCGCTGCCGGGCTCTATCCCGACGACTTGTGGGCAACCGTCTGAGCCTCCGATTGACGGTAAGCAGGCGCCCCGTTCCCTGCCGCGGCAGGGAACGGGGCGCCTGCTTTTCCGCTTTGGCCCGGGCCGCCCGGCCATTTCCTTTCCCGGCGCTGCAGGTATCGCTACTGATCCGGCCCCAGCACCACCGGCTGGAGCTGACGGCCCTGGAGGGCCGCCTCGATGGCGGCGTTCACCCGGGAGAAATCCGCCGCCAGAGAGGTTGGTTTCCCCACCGGATCATCCTGCCGGAAGGGGACGAAATAGACGTTCTTTTTGTCCATCAGCGCGCCGATATGTTTGGCGCTGGCCGCCAGGGCGTCGTTGGTGGAAATGGCCAGCACCAGCGGCGCGCCGTTGCGCAGATGGGCCTTTGCCGCCATGGTCACCGTGGTGTCGGTGATCCCGCAGGCCAGCTTGGCCAGGGTGTTGCCCGTGCAGGGACACACCAGCAGCACATCCAGCAGATGCTTGGGCCCGATGGGCTCCGCCTTCGGGATCGAGTCGATCACCCGCCGGTCGCAGATGCGCTCCATCTCCCGCATATGATCGTGGGCCGCGCCGAAGCGGGTGTCCAGGGCCGCGCTGGCCTCGGAGACGATGGGCGTCACGTCTCCGAAGCGGGCCTTGACCTGCTCCAGCGCGCTCATGGCCTGGCCGTAAGTACAAAAGGAGCCGCAGAAAGCGAACCCCACGCGTATTTGTTCCATGTTCACACTCCCAACTCGTGAAGGATGTTGTAGATCGTGATCTTGATGCTCTTGCCCGCCGTCACGGGGGCCACCTTTCCGGGCAGCGAGAGCGCCCATATCACCTTCACTCCCAGGCGCGCCGCCGCCTCCAGGTCCACGCCGCCGGGCTTGGAGGCCAGGTCGATGACCAGGCAGCCCGGGCGCAGGTCCTCCAGGTCTTCCTCGCTCAGGATGCGGGCGGGCACGGTGTTGACCACCAAGTCGTAGCAGCACAGCCAGCCTTCCAGCTGTCCGGTGTGCTCGATGCCGTAGCCGCAGCTCTCCGCCCAGGCCAGGTCGGCAAACTTGCGCGCCGCCACGCTGACCTTGGCCCCCAGCCCCGCCAGCCGCTGGGAGAGCGCCCGCCCCAGCCGTCCATAGCCGATGACCAGCGCCCGTGCGCCGTGGATGGTGATGGGCAGCTCCTCCATGGCGATCTGGATGGCCCCCTCTGCGGTGGGCACCGCATTGCCGGCCGGACACAAAACAGGCCGTCCGGCCCGGCATCCCCTCGGGACCTCAGCCGCCTGCAAAAGCTGGCACAGTTTTTGCACCTATTTTCAGCAGTCCCCGGCGCTTCCGTCCGTACCTTGTTCCAGGGGCGGCCGTGTTCCGCCGGATGGCATACCAGAACACAAACAGAAAGGATGGACCCACCATGCAGTATGATTTCGACCAAATCGTAGACCGCTCCCAAAACCACGCCGCCAAGTACGATGAACGGGCCAAAAAATTTGGCACCGCCGATGTGATCCCCCTGTGGATTGCGGACATGGACTTCAAGACCGCTCAACCCATCATCGACGCCCTGTCCGCCCGGGCCCAGGAGGGCATCTGGGGCTACACTGCCCGCCCGGACAGCTATTTTGAGGCCATCCGCAGCTGGCAGAAGCGCCGCCACGGCTGGGACATCGACCCGGACCTCATGAGCTTCAGCCCGGGCGTGGTGCAGTCCATCAGCGCCATGGTAAAGCTCTTCACCCCCGAGGGCGGCAGCGTATTGATCCAGACCCCGGTTTACTCCGAGTTCTATGACATGACCGAGGCCTGGGGCCGCCGGGTGGTGGAGAGCCCCTTTGCCGAGCGGGCCGGGCGCTGGTGTGTGGATTGGGCGGACTTTGAGGCCAAGCTGGAGCAGTCCGACCTGTTTCTCCTGTGCAGCCCCCACAACCCGCTGGGCATCGTCTGGACCCCCGAGGAGCTGGAGCGCATGGCCCGGCTGTGCATGAAGCACCATGTGGTGCTGTTCTCCGACGAAATTCACTCCGACCTGGTCTTCCACGGCAAACGGCACACCCCCGTGGCCGCCCTGTCCCCGGAGATCGCCCGGTTCGCGGTCACCGGCATTTCGGGCACCAAGACCTTCAATCTGGCCGGACTCCAGGCCAGCACCGTGGTCTTCCCCAACGCCCACATGAAGCAGGTGTTCGACCGCTACTGGAAGAACATGGACATCCACCGCAACAACGCCTTCTCCCTCACCGCCATGGAAGCCGCCTTCACCGGCGGCGAGGAGTGGCTGGAGCAGCTGCTCCCCTATCTGAGCGCCAACCTGGATTTTGTAGCCGACTTTTGCGCCCGGCGCATTCCGAAAATCAAAACCTGGGCTCCCGACGCCACCTACCTCATGTGGCTGGACTGCCGGGCGCTGGGCCTGAGCAATGGGGAGCTGCATGACTTTATGATCCATAAGGCCGGCCTGGGGCTCAACGACGGCAGCAGCTTCGGCCGGAGCCTGAACGGCTTCATGCGGCTCAACGCCGCCTGTCCCAGAAGCGTGCTGAAACAGGCCATGACCCAGCTGGAGGCGGCCGTGAACGCTTTGTAAGGAGCGCGCACGCGCCTGCCGCGGGCGGAACACGGTTCCGGTTTTTCCGCTGCGGCGGCGAACCTCTGAGGGGCTTTTCGACAAACTGACGCGCCCGCCGGATCTCCGGCGGGCGCGTTTTACGGGTTTCGGGCGGAATGCTATCGATCGTTTCGACACAGGTCTTCCAGGGACTCCCGGCGTACCGCCACATAGTGCTCGCCGCCGCCCCGGAGCATGACAATGGGCGGACGGGGCAGGCGGTTATAGTTGGAGGCCATGGAGTAGTTGTAGGCGCCGGTGGTACACACGGCCACGATATCTCCCCGGCCCACGCTGGCGGGCAGCATCACGTGCTCCTGGATGATATCGCCGCTCTCGCAGCAGCGGCCCACCACCGAGCATTCAAAGCCGGCCGGCTCGTTCATCTTGTTGGCCAGCAGGCAGGTGTAGCTGGCTCCGTACAGGGCGAAGCGGGGGTTGTCGGGCATGCCGCCGTCGACCGACACGTAGTTCTTGTACCCGGGAATCGCTTTGACGGTTCCCGCGGTGTACAGGGTCATGCCCGCCGCGCCCACGATGCTGCGGCCGGGCTCCATATGGATCTCCGGCAGATCGATCTCCAGCCGGGCGCAGGCCTGCCGGATGGCGGCGGCCACCTCGCCCACCTTGGTGTCCACATCCAGATCGGGGTCGGATTCCACATAGCGTACGCCGTAGCCGCCGCCCAGATCCAGCTGCTGGGCCATGTAGCCGTACTTGTTCTTCATGGCGGCCACGAATTCCAGCATGATGACGGCGGCGCGCTCAAACACGTCCTCGGCAAACACCTGGGAGCCCACATGGCAGTGGAAGCCCACCAGCTCCACATGGGGCTGCTGCAGCGTAAAGGCGGTGATCTCTTCCGCCTGGCCGGTCTCGATGGCGCTGCCGAATTTGGAGTCCACCTTGCCGGTGGCGATGGCCTCGTAGGTGTGGGGATCAATCCCCGGAGTCAGACGCAGCAGCACCTTTTGCCGAACGCCCCGGCGGGCCGCCTCGGCTTCGATGGCGCGGATCTCCTCCACATTGTCGGCCACGAAATAACCGATGCCGTTTTCCATGCTGTAGCGGATGTCCTCATCGGTCTTGTTGTTGCTGTGAAAGTAGGCGCGGCTGAGGTCGTAGCCCGCCTGAAGGGCGGTGTAGATCTCGCCGGAGGACACCACGTCGATGCCCATCTGTTCTTCCTTCATGATCTCGTAGATGCGCTTGAAGGAATTTGCCTTGCTGGCGTACAGGGGACGGGCGCAGTCGCCGAAATGCTTTTGGAACGCGGCGGCGTAGACCCGGCAGTTCTCACGGATCTTGTCCTCGTCCATCAGGTACAGGGGGGTGCCGTACTGCCGGGCCAGCTCCACCGTGTCCTGCCCGGCAAAAAGCAGGCGTCCATTTTCGGAAACGGTAATATTATCACAGATCATATGGTTCTTCCTTTTCTTTCGGTTCCATTCCATAGTGTGGGGTGAGGGGAGCCGGGGCGCGGCGCGCTGCGGCCCCGCGCCCCGCTCTCACTGGGGAGAGGGAGGAAGCAAGAATATCAGCGTTACTTGCCAGCAGAGGTCTTCTTAGCGATGGCCCTGTCCAGACAGTCCTTTCCATCATTAAAGCGGGAGACGATGTAGCAGACGACATAGTCGCCAGCGGAGTTGATCATCGTGGCGGGAGGATCGACCAGATTGCCGATGGCCACCAGGATGGGGAAGGCCACATCGATCTGAGCGGGGAAGAAAATAGAGGCGATGATGTATTCGCCAATGTAGCCGCCGCCGGGCACGCCGGACATGCCCACGGAGGACAAGACCGCAACGCCCACGACCAAGGGCAGCATGCTCCAGTGAAAGGGCTGCCCCAGCGCCCCCAGCACGAAGGCGATCTTCAGCACACAGGAGAAGCAGGAGCCGTCCATGTGCATGGTAGCGCCCAGGGGGCAGACCATGTTGGCGACATCCTCGTCGATACCGGTCTCGCGGGCTTCCTCCACGTTGGTGGGGATGGTAGCCACGGAGGAGCAGGTGCCCAGGGAGACGATGGCGGGCCGGGCGATGTGCTGGAACATGGTCTTGATGCCGTGCCTGCCGCCGCCGAACCAGGCGAACAGGGGGAAGGCCGTGAAGATGTAGATGAAGCACAGCGGATAGTATACCGCCATGGCGCGTCCATAAGCGGTGGTAACGGAGGAGCCATAGGTAGCGACCAGATCGGCGAAAATGGCAAAGAAGGCGATGGGGGCGTACTTGGTGATGATGTTGATGAATTTCATCATAACATCGGACAGGGACGACAGCCACTGGCCGACCAAGCTGTCGGGGCCGCCAGCCATGTTCGTGGCGAAGCCGAACAGGATGGAGAATACAATCAGGGGCAGCATGGCCTTGCGGCTCAGCAGACCTACGAAGTCGGAAGCCGTGAAGAAGTTCACGAGCATGTCGGAAATAGAGGCGTACTCGCCAATTTGCTCAGAGGTCATGTTCTGCCAAGGCTCCAGGACCGGGGGAAATATCTTCATCAGCACAAACATGATGACGGCGGCGATCGCGCCGGTAACGATAAAGGTGGCCACGGTGGTGCCCATGATCTTCCCCGCGCGGCCACGGCTCCTCATGTTAGCGATGGATCCGGCGATCGAGGCAAACACCAGGGGTACCACCACGCAGAACATCATGTTGATGAACACAGTGCCCAAGGGCTTAATCGTATGGCCGAAGTCGGGAGCAAACCAGCCCACGATACAGCCCAAGACCATGCCGCCCAACATCAGCGCCAGAAAAGCATAGTTTTTTCTGACGGAGTTTTTGTCGAGTGTTACTTTGTTGCTCATTACATTCTCTACCTCTCAAAAGAATATTTTGGGTAATAAATGGGCCTTACATGATGATGATAAGCGTATCATCCTTGAGCGTCTGAAGGATCTTTACCATCACGTCGCGGGGCACGGACACGCAGCCCGCCGTCCCGTTTCCGGTGCTGCAGTGGAAGAAGATCGCGGAGCCGCTGCCGGGCGTGCAGGAGTTGTTGTAATCGATGGCGACGGCGTACTCGTAAGCCACCGTCTCGCCGATCAGGTGCTCGGCGCTGTCCCAGACCACGCCGCCGGTCTCGCTGGCCCGGACCAGCTGGTTGTAATACTCGCTCTCGGGGTCGTCCACCCAGTACTCATCCTCGGTCAGTTTCAGGTAATCGCGGGTGCTGCCGGGGTCGTCTGCCACGCCGAAGGCC
>NZ_JALFGV010000060.1:0-11935 GCF_022777125.1 Lawsonibacter sp. | reverse complement strand
CACAACAACTTGATGAGAGGGGGCCATATCCTTCATGAGCAAGCGTATAACACAAGACATGGCGTATCGGCAATCCCTGATGAAATACGCGGAGAACTACGGGGTCAGCCGCGCCAGCCGGAAGTACAACAAGAGCCGGTCATACATCTACTTCTGGAAGACCCGCTGGGACGGGACGGTGCAGTCCCTGGCCTGCCCGTCCAGACGCCCGCACAGCCATCCCAATCAGCACACAGAGGCGGATCTGAAGCTGATCCGGGATATGCGCCGCAGAAACCCCAAGTTAGGTATGGTGGAACTGTGGCACCGCCTGCGGCAGCGGGGCTATACCCGCCGCCCGGAGAGCTTGTTCCGGGTCATGCGCAAGCTGGGACTGTTCCCGCAGGCCGAGAAGAAAAACGCATACAAACCCAAGCCTTACGAGCAGATGACCTATCCCGGCCAGCGGGTCCAGGTGGATGTGAAAGTAGTGCCCCGCAGGCGTATTGCAGACCAGGAGCTTCGCCTGTTCCAATATACGGCTATTGGCGAGTTCACCCGCCTGCGCTTCCCGGCTTCCTACCCCGAGCAAACGACTTACTCCTCCGCCGATTTCCTGAAAAAGTTGCGGAAGTGGTATGCCTGCCGAGGCATCCGGGTGGAGTGCGTCCAAACGGATAACGGTTTTGAGTTCACCAACCGCTTTCCCAACAGCAAGTGGGACCTTCCCACCCTGTTTGAAGCTGCCGCCGCTAAACCAGGCATCCGGCACAAACTCATCCGTCCTTATACACCCCGCCACAACGGTAAAGTGGAACGTAGACACCGGGAGGACCAGAAACGGTTCTATGCTTCTCACACTTTTTTTCCTTGGACGACTTTAAAAACCAGCTCGCCATCCACAACCGCCGCTCCAACAACTTCCCCATGGGGCCCCTTCACCGGCTTTCTCCCGCAGAGTCCACTGTCCAATATGTTTGACTAACCTACATTTTTTGATGCTCCTGTTTGATACAAACTCCATGCCAGTTCCCGGCCCCTGCGGCGGACAGGCAAAAACCGGGAGGTCTCAAATCAATGAGACCTCCCGGTAAGCAATTACCTATGGTGTTCTCTCAGAGACACCGCTTCGCGCCTGCTCAGCGGACAGAGTGTACCCGCATGGAGTGATTTACCTTGCCAATCACCAGCATGGTACCCACGGTGGTGGCGATAGCGATCACAAGGCATACGATCTGAGGCACATAGTCGATGATGAGACCGGTGATGACATAGTTGACGAAGGAGATACCGGCCACAGTCAGAGCGTAGGGCAGCTGCGTAGCCACATGGTTCAAATGGTAACACTGTGCACCCGAGGACGCCATAATGGTCGTATCAGAGATGGGCGAGCAGTGGTCGCCGCAGACCGCGCCGCCCAAGGTGGCACCGATGCCGACCATCAGGATGGGCACATTGTTCAGCGCATCAACCGTCAGGTTGTCGAAGCCGCCGGGGGTGAAGATCTCAAGCACGATGGGAAGCAGGATGCCGAAGGTACCCCAGGAGGTGCCGGTGGCAAAGCCCAGGCCGCAGGCAATCAGGAATACCACGGCGGGCAGCATGTTGTGCAGCGCGGGCCCCATCTGCTCCACAATATGAGCCACAAACTCAGGGGCGCCCAGACCGTAGCGGGTCACGCCGCCGATGGTCCAGGCAAAGCACAGGATCAGAATGGCCGGGACCATCTGCTTAAAGCCCTCCGGCAGGCAGTCCATCAGTTCCGTGAACTTCATGGAACGCCGGACCATGAAGTAGATGAAGTTGACGATCAGCGCGATACCGGAGCCGAAGGGCAGGCCGAAGAACGCGTCAGTGTTGGCGAACATATCCAGCAGAGTAGTACCGCCGTTCAGATAGCCAGCGTAGATCAGGCCGCCCACGCAGCCGATGATGAGGATGATCACGGGAATGATCAGGTCGATCACCTTGCCGTTGGGGTTGAACTTCATCTCCTCCGCACCGGCGAAGGGACGCTCAGGCGTGGTGTACAAATCGCCCTTGGCGGCGTTATCCTCGTGGGTCTTCATGGGACCGTAGTCCACATTCAGAGCGGTCATGATGATGATGAAGACCATGGTGAGAATCGCGTAGTAGTTATAGGGGATGGCCCGCAGGAAGATCTGGAAGCCCAGCTCCTCGTTGTTGATGACGCCGGTAACGGCGGCAGCCCAGGAGGAAACGGGCATCATGATACAAACGGGCGCGGCGGTGGCGTCGCACATATAGGACAGCTTGGCGCGGGAGATCTTGTGGCCGTCGGTCACGGGACGCATGACGTTGCCGGTGGTGAGGTTGTTGAAGTAGTCGTCCACGCCCAGCACGATGGCCAGGATAAACGTGGCCCACAGGGCGCCGGACTTGGTCTTGATGTGAGCGACGGCCCAGTCGCCGTAAGCCTTGGAGCCGCCGGCCCGGATCATCAGGGCCACCATGGTGCCCAGAATGACCAGGAAGATCAGGATACCGGCGTTGCCGCCGATATTGCCGCCCAGCTCCGTGATGAACAGATTGAACGCGTTGATGGGATTAAAGTCGGCCTGAAGCAGGAAGCCCACGATGATGCCGATGAACAGGGACGAATAGACTTCCTTGGTGATCAGCGCCAGAACAATTGCCACCACAGGCGGCAGCAGGGACCAGATGGTGCCATAGAAGCGGCTGACCGCTTCTCCGTCCCCTTCTGCAAAGGCGACGGTCATAAGTACAGATGCGAGCGCGAACAGAACGATCAGTAGCTTGCCAAATTTTCTCATGCGAGCTGAGTTCATTCATAGCCCTCCCTTAAAAATTGCGAATCCTAAAAGCCTCCCCAACCCAAGGATTCACGTATATGATACACCATCATTCACAATTTAGCAATACTTTTTCGGCAAATTTGCTATACACCGCTTACTTTAACTTGTTAAATTACCGCATCTTGAGCAAAAACCCCTGATTTTCCAAGGCTTTGATTACCCTTTGGTAAGTATCGCCGTCCGGACAGCGGATGGTGTGCAGGTGGATCCCGCCGGTCAGCCCGGACAACGGCTTTGCCTCGTGTTCCGCCACCCGGCGCAGAAATTCCGCCACGTCGTACCGGGAGCGCAGGCGCAGCACGCCGGTAAGCTGTCCGTAGACCGGGTGCTCCACGATCACGTCCACCACCTCGCCCCCGGCGTCCACGATGGCGGTAAGCTCCGCCCCCATCTGCTCCGGCGTGTGGACGCAGGCCACGCTGCCTGTGACCCCCGCCTCGCCCCGCCCGGCCAGATACCCCCGCGGCGTGGCGGAGATATCCGCTCCGCCAGCCCGCAGCAGGGCCACGTCTCCCACAATGATCTGACGGCTGACGGAAAAGCGGCGCGCCAGCGCGGCGGCGCTGACGGGTCCGTCCGCCGCCCGCAGGATCTCGTGCACCGCCCGGCGGCGTTCTCCCGCGCTGAGTGAGGCCATAAACGTCCCTCCAAACTGTACGATTTTTGGCTGCTGGGGCCAGTATAACATGTTTGAAGCGCCCACGCAAATCGCCTTGCTTTTTGGGCCTTATTCGCGTAAAATAGAGGGTAACCTCAGTGGACGGAGGACCCTGTATTGAGAAAGGACGTGGAGCGGATGGATCGGGACGAGGCCTTTGAATTTCTGGACCGCACGGCCCGGGGCATTGCAGAGATGTTCGGCTCCACCTGCGAGACGCTGGTCCACGACATGGGAGATCCGCGCCATCCCATTCTGTCCATCTACAATGGACATGTCTCCGGCCGGACGGTCGGCTCCACACTGGATATTCTGGGGACCGCACGGGAGCTGGATCAGGACGCTCTGGTCACCGACTTTGTCAATCTGTATGCCACAACCCCGTCCGGACAGCAGATTAAGAGCAGCACCTTCCATTTGATCGGGGCGGATTACAATCTGGCCCTGGGCATCAATTTCGATTACTCCTCCCTGGTTTACGCCAACCGCATCCTGGTGGACCTGATGAGCGCCGAGGCCGACCTGCAAAGCGCCATGTGGCACGGCGGCGAAGGGCAGCTGGACCAGGTGTTTGAGGAGTGCCTGGCGGCGGTGGGCAAGCCGGTGAACGCCCTGAACAAACGGGACCGGATGAAGATCATCGCTCTTCTGGATCAGAAAAACGCGTTTTCCTTCCGCAAATCGGTGCCCTTTGCGGCCAAGCGGCTCCAGGTATCCCGGTACACGGTGTACAAATACCTGGGCGAGCTTTCCGGGAGCGCCGGGGGACGGAACGAATCAAAAAAGGAGGAACCCTGATGGACCGCGCGCAGATCGAAGCCTATTTTGACGACCCCAAGCGTCAGGAGCAATTGGTTCAGGCCATCTCCCGCCTGGTGCGCATCCGCAGCGTACGGGAGGACGCACAGCCGGGCATGCCCTTCGGCCCCGGCCCCGCCGCCGCGCTGGCGGAAGCGCTCGCACTCTGCGGGGAGCTGGGCCTTTCCGCCCAAAACCACGAAAATTATGTGGGCACCGCCGACCTGAACGAAAAAGAGACCCGCCTGCACATCCTGGGCCATCTGGACGTGGTGGGCGAGGGCACCGGCTGGACCGTGACGGAGCCTTATACGCCCAAGCTGGTCGACGGCATGCTCTACGGCCGGGGCGCCGACGACGACAAAGGCCCTGTGGTATGCGCCCTCATGGCCATGCAGGCCGTGCGGGAGCTGGGGGTCGAGCTGAACTACAACGTACGCATGATCCTGGGCACGGATGAGGAGAGCGGCTCCGGGGACATCGCCTATTATTATGCCCGGGAGCCCTACGCCCCCTATACCTTCTCCCCCGATGCGGAATTCCCCGTGATCAACATTGAGAAGGGCAGCTATAAGCCCGCCTTTACCAAGACCTGGGCTCCGGAAACCGCCACCCCCAGGGTCACGGCGCTGCAGGGGGGCTTTCGCATCAACGTGCTGCCGCCCGAGGCGGAATGTGTGGTCACCGGCCTCTCCGCCGCGGCCGCCCGTCCCTATTGCGACCGCTCCGCCGCCGAGACGGGAGCGGTCTATGAGCTGAGCGAAGCGGGGGATGACCTGCGCATCCTCTGCCACGGCAAAGGCGCCCACGCCTCCCTGCCGGAGGAGGGCAACAACGCCATCACCGCGCTGCTGCATCTGCTGTGCGCCCTGCCGCTGGCCAAGGTGGGCAGCACCGCCGCGCTCCATGCCCTGAACGCGCTCTTCCCCCACGGGGACTGCGCGGGCCGCGCTCTGGGCATCGCCCAGTCCGACGCCGTCTCCGGCGCGCTGACGCTGGCCTTCTCCCTGCTGGAGGTCAACAAGCACGGCCTCTCCGGCCGTTTTGACAGCCGCTTCCCCCTGTGCGCCACGGAAGAGAACTGCAAGTTGGCCGCGGAGGCCGCCTTTGCCAAATTCGGCTTCACCGTGGAGGGCGGCATGGACGCCCCGCACCATACCGACGCCGATTCTCCCTTCGTGCAGACGCTGCTGCGCTGTTATGAGGCGTATACCGGGCGCACGGGCGAGTGCCTGGCCATCGGCGGCGGCACCTACGTCCATGATATCCCCGGCGGCGTGGCCTTCGGCTGCGGCATGCCCGGCTTCAACGGCAACATGCACGGTGCCGACGAGCACACCTGCATTCAGGATCTGCTCACCGCCTGCAAGATCTTCACGCAGGTCATCATTGACGTGTGCGCCTGAGCCGCCGCTCCGGGGCGGCTCAGACACAGAAAAGAGCAAAGAAAGGGAACGTGACCCCATGAGGCACATCTGCACGCGCGCCTGTGCCGCGGCCCTGGCGGCCGCCCTGGCCCTGTCCCTGGCGGCCTGCGGCGGCAGCGGCGTCAACACCGAGGTCGCCACGCAATACGTCCAGGGCATCCTGGACCGCAATTATCTCGGCCAGTATGACGCGGACTTTCTGGAACGGATCGACTGTTCGGAAAAGGAGGCCGAGGAGGACTATTTGGACGGCCTGGAGGTCGAGGCCAATTACTTTGCCGGCGTGTTCGGGATCGACTTTATGGAAGGCGACGTCCTGGACGAGGCCGTGGATCTGTACCGGCAGGTCTATGCCCGGTCCAGGTTCACGGTGGACCCCGCCGCCAAGATCGACGACGCCACTTATGGCGTGAAGGTTACGGTGGAGCCCATCGACGTATTTCATCTGGTCGCCGACGAGCTCACCTCCGACACGCCCGCCTCCTCCCTGGTGCAGGCGTTTGACGCCGCCTACTCGGATTTGGACGTAAACGCCATGACGGACGAGGAATACCATGCCTACGACGCCGCCTGGGCCCGGATGATCATCGGCCTGACGCTGGAAAAGCTGCCGGAATCCGGCTATCTGGAAGCCGAGAGCAAGGTGGTCCAAGTAGTCCGGGACGAAGAGGATCTGTGGAGCATCCCCCAGTCCGACTATGACGATCTGGACTGGCTGATCATCGACTATAATTTCTGAGAAGCACAAGGCTGCCTTTCCCGCTGTTTCAGCTTATCGAACAAGCGGCAAAGCCACTTTTGGACCGTCTGAACCAGCGTGACCCGGCCCCGAATGGGGGCCGGGTCACGCTGGTTTTCATAGGGACGCTTCCCTGTACCGCTTGGCTGCACGGATGAATTCCCGGAACAGGGGGTGAGCCTTATTGGGACGGGATTTGAACTCCGGGTGGAACTGCACGCCCACAAACCAGGGGTGCTCCGGCAGCTCCACCACCTCTACCAGATGCCCGTCGGGCGACAGGCCTGCCAGCGTCAAGCCTTTGCTGGTAAGCACCGTACGGTAGTCGTTGTTGAACTCATAGCGGTGCCGGTGCCGCTCGCTGATCTCCTGGGCGCCGTAGGCCGCCGGGGCCCTGACCGCCTCCGGCGTGAAGCGGCAGGGGTAGGCCCCCAGGCGCATCGTACCGCCCTTGGCGGTCACGTCCCGCTGGTCGGGCATCAGGTCGATGACCGGGTGGGGCGTGTCGGCCAGTTCACTGGAATGGGCCCCCGCCAGGCCCGCCACGTTGCGTGCAAACTCCACTACCGCCATCTGCATCCCCAGGCAGATGCCGAAATAGGGCACCTGATGCTCCCTGGCGTATCGTACGGCGGAGATCATACCCTCCACCCCCCGGTCGCCAAAGCCGCCGGGAACCAGCACCCCGTCACATCCGGCCAGCACCTGGGCGGCATTTTCGTCGGTGACGCCCCCGGAGTCCACCCAGCGGACGGACACTTTCACATCGTTTTCGATCCCTCCGTGGGTCAGTGCCTCGGCCACCGACAGATAGGCGTCGTGCAGGGCGGTATACTTGCCCACCAGGGCGATCTCCAGCTGCTGCGTGGCGTTTTTGGCCCGCTCCACCATGGTCCGCCAGCCCTCCAGATCGGGCGCGGGGCAGTTCAGCCCCAGCCGCCGGCACACCACGTCGGCCAGTCCCTCCTCCTCCAGCATGAGAGGCACCTCGTACAGGATGGGCGCGGTCAGGTTGGGGATCACGTTCTCGGGGGGGATATTACAGAAGAGGGAGATCTTCTGGATGATGTCCCGGGGCACCGGATACTCGGAGCGGGCCATGATCACATCGGGCTGGATCCCCAGGGCCAGCAGCTCCTTCGCCGAATGCTGAGTGGGCTTGCTCTTAAGCTCTCCGGAGCCGGGGATGGCCACGATGAGGGAGACGTGAACGTACATCACGTTCTGGCGCCCCACCTCGGCCGCCACCTGACGGATGGCCTCCAGAAACGGCTGGGATTCGATATCGCCCACCGTGCCGCCGATCTCGGTGAGCACCACGTCCACCCCCTCGTTGCGTCCCACCCGGTAGATGCGTTCCTTGATCTCATTGGTGATATGGGGGATGACCTGGATGGTGCCGCCCAGGTAGGCGCCCTCCCGCTCCCGGTTCAGTACCGACCAGTAGACCTTTCCGGAGGTCACGGAGGAATGCACCGTCAGATTCTCGTCGGTGAAGCGTTCATAGTGGCCCAGGTCCAGGTCGGTCTCCGCTCCGTCGTCGGTGACGAAAACCTCGCCGTGCTGGTAGGGGCTCATGGTGCCGGGGTCTACGTTGAGATAGGGGTCGAACTTCTGGAGGGCCACCTTCAGTCCCCTGGCCTTCAGCAGCCGCCCCAGGGACGCCGCCGTGATGCCCTTGCCCAGGCCGGAGACCACGCCCCCGGTGATAAAGATATACTTTGCCATTGTGTTTCCTCCCATGCAGCATGGGACGCCATTGCCCCGGGACGCCATTGTCCCCGCCTTCTTCTCACAAAAAATCTGTTTCATTTTACTGCGCCGGGCCGGGCCCGTCAAGGGCTATCTGCAAGAAAACGCCTTCTCTCCTGCAACTTTTTTCGCAAGGTTGAAACCCTGTTGTGATCAGGCTTTTTCTGTGCTATAATGTTAAATTACCAACCCGATCAGGAGGTCGTCATCATGGTCACATTGGCCCAGAGGATTGAAGCGCTGCGTACGGAACGGGGCTTGAGCCGCCCGGCCCTGGCGGCGGAGCTCGGGCTGCCGAAAGGCGCCGTTGAAAAGTTTGAGACCGGCCGCCAGACCCCGTCCCGGGAGCAGCAGGAGAAGCTCGCGGGCTACTTTGGGGTCTCGCTGTTCTATCTCCGGGGCGAGAGCAACGACCGCACCCGGCAGGAAACCTGGATGGATGCCGCCTGGGATCAGGACGAACCGGCACGGCCTGCGCCCGCCCCCCGTCCCGCGCCGCCGCAGGCCCAGCCGTCCCAGCCCGGCGGCGGGATGCTGGACGCCCTGCTGGCCAGCAAGCAGACCCAGCAGCTGCTGCGCTCCATCGTGCTGGATACGCTTCGTTCTCCCGAGGGCCAGGCCCTGCTTGCCAACCTGATCCGCAAAGAACTGGCCGGCGGACGGTAAGCGGCCGCGCAGAAAGAAGGACGTTTGATGGAATATAAGCTTGGATTTATCGGTACGGGCAATATGGGCGGCGCGCTGGCCGTGGCCGCCGGCAAGTCCATGGACCCCCGCCGGATCGTCGTTGCCAACCGCACGCCGGAAAAGGCCCGGGCGCTGGCCGCTCAGGTGGGCTGCGCTGCGGCGGAGCACAACGAGGATGTGGCATCGCACGCCGAGTACATCGTCCTTGGCGTCAAGCCCAACGTCATGCGGGACGTGGTGCGGGGCCTCTCCCCCACGCTGGCGGCCTGCGTCCGGGCAGGCAAGCCCCGGGTGCTGGTCTCCATCGCCGCCGGGATCCCCGTGGCGGCCATCAAGGCCTGCCTGGAGGTGGATGTGCCCGTGATCCGGGTCATGCCCAACACGCCCGTCCTGGTGGGACAGGGCATGCTCCTGCTCGCCAGCAGCGCCCAGGACCCCGGCGAGGTCAGCGAGGAACGCTTTGCCGAATTCCAGCGCATGTTCGCCGCCGCGGGCGACTTTGAGCGCATTCCCGAGAGCGCCATGGATATTACCGGCGGCGTCAGCGGCTGCACGCCCGCTTATGTCTACCTGTTTATCGAGGCTCTGGCCGACGGCGCGGTGCAGACCGGCGTGCCCCGCGCGCTGGCCATGCGCCTGGCCGCCAAGGCGGTGCTGGGCAGTGCGGCGATGGTGCTGGAGACCGGGAAACACCCCGGCGCGCTGAAGGATGCGGTCTGTTCCCCCGGCGGCTCCACCATTATGGGCGTAGCCGCCCTGGAGCAGCACGGCTTCCGCGGCGCCGTGGCCCGGGCTGTGGTCCAGTCCACTGAAAAAAACTGCGCGCTGGGCAAATAGCGTTGAACCGGAAAGGAGCCTTCTTTGGGTCTGCCGAAACAGGCCCAAGGACTTGTTTCGGCAGACGGGTGGACGATGGGCAGGGTTCGGCTTCCTGCGAAAAGGCCGCCCGATGCGTCCTGAAATGGACCGTCTTTGATTTTGTTCCGCCGTCTGTCCGCGCCCGGGGTGCAGGCGCGTCAAGGGGCGCGTGCAAGCGCGGGAAGGCCCTCCGGAGGGTTTTGGAGCGCAACCCCGCAGGGCGGCGCGGAGACGGCGGCGGCTGCGCCGCCTTACGGACGCGGCACACCCCCTGGGGGTGAACTCTGCGAAGCGGACGATGACGATACGGTCTCAGCACGCCGAAGGGGGCCCCAAATGGGGCCCCCTTCGGCGTGTATTCTATAAGGCCGCGAGGATTTCCGCCGCTTCTTCCAGGTCCTCTGCCCGGCGCAGGCGGACCACCCGGCGGCCGGCCAGGCCGCTGATATCGGCACAGCAGGCGCAGCAGCCGCCCACGACCAGCAGCGCGTCGTACTCCCTGCCGGCCTCGGCCCGCACAAAACGGACGTTGGGGCAGCGCTCCGCCAGCCGGCCGACCAGTGCCGTCCGGTCGTAGCGCGGATTACAGCCGCCGCAGTACCGCACGCCGGTCACGGCATGCTCAGCCAGGGAACCGGGCTGGGTTCGATCCCGGCGTGTCATCCGGCATTCCTCCTTTTTGTTGGGACGCCGGCTCCAGGAGGGAGCCGGCGGTGGGACGGCTGGCGGGCGCCTTTCCCGCAGCCGCTTCTACCAGTCGCAGTGGAACCTGCGGGTGAAATGGCGGATCAGGTCGGGACGGAAATCGGGGTGGGCGATTTGGATGAGGGCGCGGGCGCGGTCGCGGAGGGTCCTGCCCTTGAGGTGGGCGGCGCCGTACTCGGTGACGATATAGTCCACGTCGTCCCGGCTGGTGGTGACGGCGGCGCCCTCGTCCAGGAGGGGGACGATCTTGGAGGTTCTGCCCTTCACCGTGGAGGGGAAGGCCAGGATGGCGCGGCCGCCCCTGGACATGGCCGCGCCGCGGATGAAGTCCACCTGGCCGCCGGTGCCGGAGATCTGCTTGTAGCCCACCGTCTCGGAGGCCGCCTGGCCCATCAGGTCCACCTGGACGCAGGAGTTGATGGAGACCATGTTGTCGTTTTGGCAGATGACGCGGGGATCGTTGACGTAGTCCACCGGGGCCATCATCACGGCGGGGTTGCGGTGCGCGTAGTCGTAGAGCCTCCGGGTGCCCATGAGGAAGGCCGCCACGCTCTTGCCGGGCTGGAGGGTCTTGCGGCGGTTGTTGATGACGCCCCGCTCCACAAGCTCGACCACGCCGTCGGAGAACATCTCGGAGTGGATGCCCAGATCGTTTTTATCGCCCAGGAACCGGAGCACCGCGTCCGGGATGGCGCCGATGCCCAGCTGAAGGGTGTCGCCGTCCCGGATGAGGGCGGCGCAGTTGCGGCCGATGGCCTCCTCCACCGGGCCGATGCTGGGGGGAGAGAGCTCGATGACCGGCGTGCTGCGGGGCACGAAGCAGGTGATCTGTTCCACCGGGACGGTGGAATGCAGGCCCAGGGTAAAGGGCATCTGGTCGTTGACCTGGGCGATGACGGTCCTGGCCTGCTGTACGGCCTGGTACGTGTAGTCCACCGACACGCCCAGGGAACAGTTTCCGTTTTCGTCCGGCGGGGTCACCTGGATCAGGGCCACGTCCACCGGCAGCACGTCCGGGTCCCGGAAGAAGCCGGGCACCTCCCAGAAGAAACAGGGGGTGAAGTCCCCCCGGCCCTCAAAGACCGCGTCCCGGGTGGCGCCGCCCACGAAGAGGGCGTTGTGGCGGAAGGCGCCGGCATACTCCGGCCTGCAGTACTCCGCCTTGCCCATGGCCACCATGTGGACGATCTCCACATTTTCATAGGCCGCCGCGTTTTGCACCAGAGCGTCCAGCAGGCAGGAGGGCTCGCCGCAGGCGTGGCCCACCACCACCCGGTCGCCGGAGCGGATCAGCCCCACCGCCTCCTCCGGGGAGGCGGTATGGGATGCATAGTAAGCGTTCCAGTCGGCCATGGCTTACTCCTTGATATGGGCGATGGTCTTGGCCAGCTCCTTCTTGTGCTGGAGGTTGCCCTGGCGTGCGATCATGATGCGCTGGGCCTGGGGGGAGCCGGCGCCGTGCAGGCTTTCGGTGCGGTAGCCCACGGCGGCGGTG
>NZ_JALFGV010000102.1:0-12119 GCF_022777125.1 Lawsonibacter sp. | reverse complement strand
CGCCAGCCCAATCCCCAGGTTCGCGCAGGTGGTTGTCTTGCCAACGCCGCCTTTCTGGTTGGCGATGGCGATGATTTGCGTGTTCAATGACTTCACCTCATTTCTGATTGGTGTTGTCATGTGCCTGCACAGCAGTCCTGGAAATGACAAAAGCCGCCACTCGAAACAAGTGACGGCTTCGCCTAAATCCAATATTCTACTGTGCTTGAAATCAAAAGGCTTTGAGTTCCTTTCTGCTATTCATTTGTCGTTAATGAAACACCCCCTATAATTCGACTTATTTCAGTATGATTTTTCGGTTTGGAAAAGGATGAAAAAACCAGACTGAAAACCTCAAAACCCTTGATTCTACGGGGCTTTTCCGGTTTGTCGTAATTATACCGTAAGGGCACACCTTTGCCACCGTGGCCTCCGCCCAGGGCGCGCCCCTGTTCGACATTGGCCGCGCCCTGGGGCACTCCACCCCCGCCACCACCGGCAAGATCTACACCCACCTTTTGGACCAGACCCACGCCGCCACGCTGGACCGGGTGGCCGACGCCTTGAAATAACGGGCAAAAAAAGATAAGATAGATGCAATCATCCGGCCCCCTCCGGTGTGTTAAGGGCAGAAGGGAGAGTGCGCCATGGCCGCCAAGCTCAAAGGGGACGCCTCGTTCTCCTACGCATACGAGCACTATCTGGATACCGTATACCGCGTCGCCGTCCACAACGCGCCCACCCCCGGCGACGCCGAGGATGTGACGCAGGAGGTCTTCGAGGCCCTGCTCCGCTCCGGCAAGGCCTTCGGCGACGGCGAACATCTCAAGGCGTGGCTTATCCGTGTGACCATCAACCGGTGCAAAAACCTCCACCGGGCCAGGCGCCGGAACGAGGTGGCCCTTTCCGACGCGCTGGAAGCGCCCCAGCGCCCGGAGGACTCCGTGCTGGAGGAGGTGCGCGCCCTTCCTGCGCAGTACCGCAACGCCATCTACCTGCACTACTACGAGGGATATACCGCCGCGGAGATCGGCGCGCTGCTGGGGACGGGCCGCAGCACGGTGCTCACCTGGCTCGCCCGGGGGCGTAAGGCGCTGAAGCAGCGTATGATCGGAGGCTTTGAGGATGGATAAGCGCGACTATATCGCTCAGGTGGATGATCTGCGGTGTCCGCAAGCGCTGCGGGAGCGCATTGGGGCCCTGCCCGGACAGGTCCGGCGGCCCCGGCGGCACTGGCTGCCCCTGTGCGCCTGCGCGGCCGTGGTCCTGATCGGCGCGGGCGGGTTCCTCCTGCTCCAAAACGGCGGTTTGGGCGGCTCCAGCGCGGGCGGCGGCCACGAGGAGGGCAGCAGCGTCTTTCTGTCCTACGCCGGGCCGGTGTTCCCCCTGACCGTCCTGGACGGCGCGGAGCTGTCCGCCGGGCGGGAGATCACTTTGGACTTCTCCCTCTGGGATCGAACGTGGATCTCCAACCAGGAGGAGGCCGCCTCCCGCACGGAGCTGACCGAGGCCGGGCGCCGGCAGGTGCTGGACGACTATAACGAGTGGTTTCCGGACGGCGGGCGCTACGAGTCCTCCACCGACCTTCTGGTGCACGACGCTTACGTGCTGACCAATTCCACCCAGCAGGCGCAGACCGTCACGCTGCTCTATCCCTTTGTGGGACAGCTGCAGCACCTGAGCGCTCAAACCCCCACGCTGACGGTGGACGGCGTCCCGGCGGAGGCCACGCTCCGTTCCGGCGGCTATTCCGGCGGCTTCCAGGGCGCCCTGGGAGCCGACCTGATCACCGCCGAAACAGCGGGAAGCCTCAATCTGGACCAGCTGGACAGCTGGGAAGATTACAAGGCCCTGCTCTCCGACGGTTCCTATCTGGCGCAGGCCCTGGGGGACGGGCCGGACCTCAGCGGCATACCGGTCACGGTCTATCGCTTTACCGACCCCTGGGGCCCGGAGGCGAACGAGGACGTTCCCAATCCCTCCATCCGGGCGACCTTTGCGCTGGACTACAAACAGACCACGGTGCTCTCCTACGGCTTCCACTCCGGCCGGTTCGACCGGGAAAACGGCGTCATGGGGCAGGGCTTTTCCATCCGGGAGCCCGGAGAGGCCGGGTACGGCACGCCCTGTTACCTCATCATCCTGGGCGAGGATATCAGCGGCCTGACCACCCAGGGCTATGTCACCGGCGGCTGGGATACGGAGGAGACCGTGGAGGCCGGGGTGACGGTCTCCCGGTACGAAACCGATCTGGACACCGTTCTGCGGGAGACGGCGCAGCTGATGTACCGGGAGCGTCAGGAACGGCTGGAGGGGGTGGATTTCGAGCTCTATTACGGCCTGCTCCGGGACTTTCTCGCCTCTTACGGCGCGCTCTCCGACGCTCCGGCGGAGCGGTACGACGCCGGCTGGCTGGAGGAGCTGGACGTGGAATCGGTGGACCGGGTTTTTTATCTGGAAGTTCCGCTCACGATCCCCCCCGGGGAGACCGTCACGGCAGAAGCCAGCTTCCGCAAGGCGGGCAGCTTCGACTATTACTGCGCCCATACGGAAAACCAGGGCGTCTACGGGTACGACCTGGTGACGCAGCTGGGCTCTGCGCTGACCTTTTCCAGTCAGAGCGCCCGGCTGTGCGGCGCCCGGTCCGTGGAGATCGTCCGGCAGAATTTCGGTTTCGACCTGGAGCACGGCATCGACCAGGTCGTGCTGGACCCGGAGGCGGAGCATTACTATCTGGAGGTACGGCGGGCCCCGTCATAACGGCGCGGCACCTGCCTGCGGCACAGGAAAACGCCCGGCCCCATCCGATCGGATGGGGCCGGGCGTTTGGGTCAAATTCAGCGCTGGGCCATAGGCACATAAGGCTGATGGGTGCCGACGTATTTGTAGCCGGGCCGGATGATCTTGCTCATGTTGATGAGCTCCTCGATGCGGTGAGCGCTCCAGCCCGCGATGCGGGCCATGGCGAACAGCGGGGTATACAGCTCCAGCGGCAGGTCCAGCATATGGTAAACAAACCCGGAGTAAAAGTCCACGTTGGCGGAGACGCCCTTGTACATCTTCCGCTCGCCGGAGATGATCTCCGGCCCCAGCCGCTCCACCAGGGAATAAAGCTCGTACTCCTCATTGCGCCCCTTCTCCCGGGAGAGCTTCTCCACAAAGGAGCGCAGGATATTGGCCCGGGGGTCGGACAGGGAATACACCGCGTGCCCCATGCCGTAAATGAGTCCCGCCTTGTCGAAGGCCTGCTTGTCCAGCAGGGCCTGGAGGTAATGGCGCACTTCGTCCTCGTCCTTCCAGTCCCGGACGGTCTCCTTCATATCCTCAAACATGCGGATGACCTTGATGTTGGCGCCGCCGTGCTTGGGTCCTTTCAAAGAGGCCAGGGCGGCCGCCATGCAGGAATAGGTATCCGTCCCCGAGGAGGTGACCACGTGGGTGGTAAAGGTGGAGTTATTGCCGCCGCCATGCTCGGCGTGGAGGATCATGCAGATATCCAGCACGTGGGCCTCCCAGAAGGAGTAGGAGGAGTCGGCCCGGAGCAGGGAAAGGATGTTTTCCGCGGTGGACAGCTCCGGCCTGGGGGCATGGATGTACAGGGAGCTGCCGCTTTTATAGTTATACGCCTGATAGCCATACACGCTGAGCATGGGGAACAGGGCGGTCAGCTGCACGCATTGGCGCATGACGTTGGGCAGGGAGATGTCGTCGCACCGGTCGTCGTAGGAGGCCAGGTTGAGCACGCTGCGGGCCAGGGAGTTCATGATATCCTGGCTGGGCGCCTTCAGGATCACGTCCCGCACAAAATTGTTGGGCAGAGAGCGATAATAGGACAGCTGGCGCCGGAAATCCTCCAGCTCCGCGGCCTTGGGCAGGCGGCCCAGCAGCAACAGGTAGGCGGTCTCCTCAAACCCGAAGCGCCCCTCCTTCAGGGCCTGTCCCACCAGCTGTTCCACGTCGATGCCCCGGTAATAGAGCTTGCCGTCGCAGGGCAGCTCCTGCCCGTCTACGATCTTTTTGGCCACGATGTCCGAGACCTCGGTCAATCCGGCCAGCACGCCCTTTCCATTCAGGTCCCGCAGCCCGCGCTTGACATCGTAGCGGACGTAATCCTCCGGGTCAATACAGCTGTTCTCCAGAGCCAGAGCGGCCAGCGCCTCGATCTCAGGCGTCACATCACAATAGTTGGGGTTACTTGCCATTCGATGCCTCCATTCTTTTGTGGGCCCGGCGTCTGCCGCCCGGCCGGTTCCCATTGGATCCTGTGCGTATTGCTAAAAGATTAACACACAATTGTTACCAGAGTATGAATACTTCCGTAAAGTTTCGTATAAAAAAGAAAGATGCAGGAGCTCATCCTGCATCTTTCGGCACGCTTCGTCAAAACAGGTCTTTCTTTTTCAGAATGACCGCCACCGCCACAATCACCGCCGCGGCCACCACCAGCGGGAACCACCAGAACTGGTCCAGGGGCAGCCCGGCGACGTTCATCCCGTAGAAGCCGAAAACAATGTTGGGGATGGTCAGCAGGATGGTGATGGACGTGAGCACCTTCATGATCACGTTCAGGTTATTGGAGATGACGGAGGCAAACGCGTCCATCATGCCGGAAATGATGGAGGAATAGATGTTGGCCATCTCGATGGCCTGGCGCACCTCGATCAGCACGTCCTCCAGCAGGTCATGATCCTCCTCATAAAGGGTAACGATGCGGCCCCGGAGGATCTTCTCCAGGGTGACCTCGTTGGCCTTCAGAGAAGTGTTGAAATAGACCAGGGACTTCTCCAGGTCCAGCAGCTGGATCAGCTCCTTATTGCGCTGGGATTTATAGAGCTGGCGCTCCATGTAATTGTAGATCTTGTCGATCTGCTTCAGATATTGCAGGTAGCGCTTGGCCACCTGCAAAAGCATGTGGAGGATAAAGCTGGTGCGCTTTTGGGTCTCGGCGCCCCGCACCAGGCCGTCCTGCATGTCCTTCAGGATGGAGGATTCCTTCAGGCAGACGGTGATGATGTGCTTGTCGGTGACGATGATGCCCAGCGGGAGCGTGGAATACACCACCGCGTCGTCCTTCTCCACGGCGGGCAGGTCGATGATGATCAGGGTCTGCCCCTCCTCGGTATCGATACGGGAGGTCTCCTCTTCGTCCAGGGCCGCCCGCAGGAACGCGGGGTCCACGTTCAGGGTGGCGGCCACGGTGGTCAGCTCGTCTTCGCTGGGATAGGTCAGGTTGACCCAGCATCCGTCCTGGATCCCGTCCAGCCGGGTCATTTTTCCGTTGATCGTCTTGTGGATGGAGAGCAAAAAAATCACGCCTTTCCCGGCGCGCGGGCCCGAAAACGGGCACAAAAATCCCCGCGCGTCTCTAGTCTTTGCCGTCCGGTGGGAAAGTATCCCTCCCCACGCGGACACAGCGGCGACAAGGGCGTGCGGGGCAAAACGGCAAAGCCGCTCAGCCGCAGGGCCAAAGCGCCGCGCTGGGTAACTGACATTCTCGACTCAAAGGGTCGCTGCTCACGGCGCATATCACTCCTTCAGCATGTTTCGTTCGGATTCGCGCTTTTTATATTATAAGCCCGTCCGCTCCAGATTGCAAGTAAAAAGCTTGTCAGGCGGACGAGCGTTCCTCCAGCCAGCCGCGCAGCTGCTCCCAGAGCTCGATGGCCTTGAATTTGACCACGTAACCGCCCTCCTCGCCGGTAAGCAGCGCGATCTCCTCCTGGGAAAAGCCGCCCTCTGCGGCGGCCTGCGCCGCGGTCTCCGTCACAGAGCCCAGGCAGAGGGGCGGAAAGACCACGCACCACCAGTTCTGTCCGCCCCCGTCCCCGATGACCAGGCGCAGGGCGGTATACCGCCCCGCCGGAAGGGCGAAATCGGGATACTGCTTGGTGGGGAACCACACCCCGTCCTCCAGGGAGGCGGTCACCGGATAGGAATAGCCCGCCTCCCCCACCGCCTCGGCTCCGATCCCGGCCAACTCGGCCAGGCTGTCCTGAAGAGCGGCGCGCGCCTGCTCCAGGGTGGCTCCGCCGGACAGCAGCTCCCCGCTCTCCGCCAGGATACGGTCCCGGACCTGGAGCTTGAGGGCCTGATCCTCCGGGGAGTCGGAATGGGCGATCACGTGCAGGCGGATCACCTTGTCCGCCAGGGCGGACTGCTGGCCGTCCAGCCATACTCCGGCCAGAGCGGCGACCGCCACCCCCAGCAGCAGGGCCAGTTCCCACCGGCGCAGCTTTCGATTCTGTTTTCGTTGCATAAAAACACCGTCCATTATGTAGTATTACAGCAGCTACATTGTGGACGGCATTTTTGTTTTTTATACCGCAATCATTCGACCGGTTCCAATCCCTGCGCCAAAAAGGTCTCCCGATAGGTCTCCCGCAGGGCGGAACAGGCGTGTCGGGCGGCGGATGCGTCTCGGAACAGGCCGAAAACGGTGGGGCCGGTCCCGCTCATGCTGGCCCCCAGGGCGCCATACTGGATCAGGCTGTTCCGGATCTCCCCGATCTCTCCCGCACGGCGCGGGGGAAGGGCGTCCTCAAATACGTTGTACATCCGCCGGGCCACGCCCGCCAGGTCGCCCGCTTCCAGCGCGCCCAGCAGGCCCAGGGTATCCGGACGGCGGCGCAGGCGCACGCCGTCGATGCGCTCGAACAGGTCCGGCGTGGAAACGGAAAACGCCGGCTTGCACAAAACCACATGACAGCGGGGCAGCGGCGGCAGCGGCGTGAGCCGTTCCCCCCGTCCCTCCGCCAGGGCGGTGCCGCCCCGGACGCAATAGGGCACGTCGGACCCCACCCGAGCGCCGATCTCCGCCAGCTCCGCGGAAGACAGGCCCAGCCTCATCAGGCGGTTGAGGCCCCGCAGCACGGCGGCGGCGTCGGCGCTGCCCCCGGCCAGCCCAGCGCATACCGGAATGGTCTTCCACAGGTCGATGGCCAGCCCCTCGGAGGACACGCCCGCCGCCTCGCACAGGCGCAGGGCGGCCACCGCCGCCAGATTCTTTTCATTGGAGGGCAAAAAGCCCAGATCGGTCGTCATGCGCAGGGGCCTGCCGGTACCGGTCTCCAGCCGGATGCGGTCGGACAGGGTCACGCTCTGCATCACCATGCGCATCTCGTGATATCCGTCCGCCCGGCGGCCCAGCACATCCAGCGCGAGATTCAGCTTGGCATAGGCCCGCACTTCCAGCACTGCCATGGAAAAACGCCTTCTTCCTTTGCGATCAGCGGATCTTCCGCGCTTCCAGATAGAAGCGCTTGTCGTGGGCCTCCCCCATGGAGAAGGTTTTGCGGGGGAGGACCCCGTCATGGATCACGGTGGGAAACAGCTGCTGCTTGCCCATGGCGGGCAGCAGGAAGCCGAGGTTGCCCGGCTTGAGGGAGAGCTCCCGCGTCACGCCGGCGCCGTGGATGTAGTCGACGCGGCCCCCATGCAGGCGGGTGTACTCGTCCAGGAAGCTCTGAAGCGTGCCCACCTCCAGTTGGGCCTGAGGATGGGGCACGGTAACGGCTCCGCAGCCGTCGGCGTGGACATAGCGCAGCACATGGCCCTCCCCCTCGCCCGAATAGGCGCCGGGGTACGCCTCCAGCAGCGCTTCCAGCAGCGCCTCCGGCTCCACGCCGAAGGCCACACGGTGGATGGGCTCGAACTCCAGGGAAGCGTCGTGGAGGTTCACCAGCTCACACAGGGCGTAGCGGGCGGGCAGGTCCGTCCACTGGTCCGGGCTGGTCAGGCGCTTCTGCCGCTCGTAGCATTCCTTTGCGGTGGCCAGAGAGTGGTTGCCGTCTCCCACGGCAAAGAGAAGCACCGGCTCGTCCTGCGTGCCGTAGCGGGCGTTGAAGGCGGCCGGGTCGGCCAGTGCGCGCAGGGCGGCGGCCACCTGTTCCGCCGCGGCCCGGTCCAGTCTCCAGCCGGACACGCGGCCGCCGTGCTCCATCAATTCGAAGTCATAGAGCGCCTCGAAGTCCCCCTTCCGTGCCGTCAGGGGCTCGATCACCGTTTTGTCCGGATCGTCGGTGAGCAGCATCACGTGGGGCAGCTCCAAAGGGGCGTTTTTCCGCACCGCCACGCGGGGCGGGATGCGGGAGAGGACCGTGCCCTCGGTGGCGCGCACCTGGGCGGCGGCGCCGGGCTCATAGTCGTACTGCTCCAGATCCACCTTGCCCACCAGGCCCCGGCGCAGGCGCCCGTTGGAGAGCCGCCGCTCCACGTAGATCAGGCTTTCGGGCAGTTCTCTGAAGCAGCCCTCCCGCAGATAGCGGGTCATGGTGTTGTTTACCTCCACGATGTCGGTCTCCACATTGGGCCCGTCCAGGCAGCTCTCCGGCAGGATGAGCCGCAGGGCGGACGGCGCGGCGCCCACGGTTTCCTCCACCCGCTGCCAATACTCCGGCTGAGAGGTATACTGGTCGCAGGCCACCACGGACCATTTCCCGTAAGCACAGTTCTGGGGCAGCAGGACATCCGCCGGGGAAAACGCCAGGCCGTCAAATTGCTGTGTCATGTTCCTCACCCGCCTTTGCAGCGTTAGTCCATCGCCGCTTTGATGGCGGCCAGAAGCTCGTCGAAGGTCTCGTAGGCGGGCAGCTCTGGGTGGTCCGCCTTGATCTTGTCGGTGCTCTTGAACAGGAAACCCGCCTTACTGGCCTGGATCATCCCCAGATCGTTGTAGCTGTCCCCGCTGGCGATGGTCTCATACCCGATGGACTGCAGCGCCCGCACGGTCGTCAGCTTGGACTGGGGGCAGCGCATCCGAAAACCGGTGATGCTCCCGTCGCCGGCCACCTCCAGCGTATTGCAGAAGATGGTGGGCCAGTCCAGCTTTTTCATCAGGGGCTTGGCAAACTGCTCAAAGGTATCGCTGAGAATAATGACCTGGGTCAGTGTGCGCAGCTCGTCTAAAAACTCCTTCGCGCCGGGCAGCGGATCGATGCCGGCGATGGTCTGCTGGATCTCCTTCAGGCCCAGGCGATGCTCCCGGAGGATGTTCAGGCGGTACTGCATCAGCTTGTTGTAGTCGGGCTCGTCCCGGGTGGTGCGCTTGAGCTCGGGGATCCCGCTGGCCTGGGCAAATGCGATCCAGATCTCGGGCACCAGTACGCCCTCCATATCCAGACAAGTAATGTACATTCGTGTTTCCTCCTGTTTTGATCGTATGACGGGGCGTTACTCCTCCCGCGCCTGCTTCTTTTTCAGGTTGGTCAGGAAGTTGTCCATGCGGGTCAGCGCCTCGGCAATGTCCTTCATACTGGTGGCATAGCAGCAGCGGACGAAGCCCTCGCCCCCGGCTCCGAAGGCGGAGCCGGCGATCACGGCCACCTTCTCTTCCATCAAAAAGCGCTCGCAGAAGTCATCGGAGGACAGCCCCGTGCTCCGGATATCCGGGAACACATAGAAGGCCCCCTTGGGTTCGAAGCAGGGCAGGCCGATGCGGCGCAGGCCCTCCACCAGATAGCGGCGGCGGCCGTCGTACTCGTCCCGCATGGCCTCGATATCCCTGTCGCCGTTGCGCATGGCCTCAATGGCGGCATACTGGCTCACCGTGGGGGCGGACATAATGCCGAACTGGTGGAGCTTGAGCATCTGCTGGATGATCTCGGCCGGGCCGCACACATAGCCCATGCGCCAGCCGGTCATGGCGTGGGATTTGGAGAAGCCGTTGACCACGATGGTGCGGTCTTTCAGCTGGGGCAGGTTGGCCGGGGAGACGTGGTGCTGGCCGTAGGTCAGCTCGGCGTAGATCTCGTCGGAGAGGACCATGATATCGGTGCCCTCCAGCACCTGGGCCACCGCCTCCAGGTCCGCCCGCTCCATGATGCCGCCGGTGGGGTTGCAGGGGAACGGGAGCACCAACAGCTTGGTGCGGGGCGTGATGGCGCTTTTGAGCGCTTCGGCGGTAAGGCGGAACTCGTGCTCCGCCTTCAGTTCCAGATACACCGGCGTTCCGCCCGCCATGGAGGTCAGCGGGCCGTAGCACACAAAGGAAGGCACCGGCACGATGACCTCGTCCCCCGGGTTGAGCAGGCAGCGCAGCGTCAGGTCGATGGCCTCGCTTCCGCCCACGGTGACAATGATCTGTTTGGCAAAATCATACTGCAGGTCGAAGCGGCGGTTCAGGTAGGCCGCAATTTCCCGGCGCAGCTCGGCCATACCGGCGTTTCCGGTGTACTTGGTGAAGCCCTTTTCCAGGGAGTAGATCCCGGCGTCCCGGATGTGCCAGGGGGTAACAAAATCCGGCTCCCCGATGCCCAGAGAGATGGCGTCTTTCATCTCCTCCAGAATATCGAAAAACCGGCGGATGCCGGAGGGCTTTACGTCCTTGATGCGTTCGGACAGAAGCGTATCGTAGTTCATGAGAAGATCCACTCCTTCGCCTGCTGCTCCTGCTTCTCAAAAATCAGGTGCTTTTCTTTGTATTTGTGAAGAATGAAGTGGGTGGCGGTCCCGGTCACATCCTCCAGGGTGGACAGGCGCTCCCCCACGAACTGGGCGACCTCCTTCAGGGTACGGCCGGAAATGATGACGGTCAGGTCGTAGGCGCCGCTCATGAGGTAGACGCTCTCCACCTCGTCGTACTGGTAGATGCGCTCGGCCACCCGGTCAAAGCCCTCGCCCCGCTGTGGGGTCACCTTCACCTCGATGAGTGCGGTGACCGACTCCCGGTCGGTCCGGTCCCAGTCCACGATGGCCTTATAGCCCAAAATGACCTTCTCTTCTTCATACTTCCGGATCGCCGCCTTGACTTCTTCTTCCGTCATGCCGGCCATGGATGCAAGCTGTCCGGTGGTCAGCGTGCAATCGTCTTCCAAAAGCTGGAGCAACTTTTTCATTGCCATCCCTCCTGCTGATTCGTTTCCATCATGATCGTACCTCTATAATGAGCCTAATTAGATTTTATTATATACGACTGCGCAGCCGATTACAATAGAGCAATTCAAACTCATCCTTCCTGCACAAACTCCGCTGAAAGAACAAGCCGTATCTTTGGGAATCTTAGTCTATATTTCCCGTAGAAAACCGAAAACAGGAGTGATATGATAATGTCTCCCGGAACCGTACCGCGCGTTCTTCCGGCGTTTGGGACGGTTCCAAACTTTCGCATGCTTCGGAGGTGTTCGGTATGGAATACGCGGATATGATCAGCCGGATCGTAGCGGCGGAGCACAACGCCAGGGCACTGGTGCAGCAGGCCAAGGAGAAGGAGTCCCACCTCCAGGAGGACCTGGACGGAGATCTTGCCCGCATGCGGGAATCCTATCTGGAGCGGGCCCGCCACCGCCTGAGCCTGGTGGAACAGGAGGAGCAGGCTGCGGCGGCCGAGTCGATCCAGCGGTGGGATCAAAAGCTGGAAGAGGCCCTCAGCGCCGTGGAGTCCTCCTACGAAAAAAATAAGGAGCGCTGGGTGGACACCCTGTTCTCCATGATCGTGGGCACAGAGCCGTGACCGGGGGACAAGCCCAATACGGCGCCCTGGCGGCCAAAGTAAAGGCGCTGTACGGCAAGCGGCTGCGTCTGGAGGACTTTCAGCACATGGCCGCTTTCAAAAGCGAGGCGGAGGTGCTGGAGTACCTGCGCGCCCACCCCAGCTGGAGCCGGGCCTCCGGCGTGCTCTCCACCGCCGGGTGGGACTATGTGGGCCGGGTGGAGGTGGAGGCCGCCCTCTGGAACGAGCTGCGGCTGGAATACCTGAGCCTGAGCCACTTCGTGCCCCGGCAGGACCGCGCTCTGATGGACTTCCGCGTCCGCATCGCGGAATACCAGGCGCTGCTCAACGCCCTCCGGCGGCTGCGCACCGGCAAATACGCCAAGGGCATGCCGCCCCCCTCCCCCATCGTGCTCCGGGGGAAGGTGGACTACCGCGCGCTGGAGGCCGCCCGCAGCTACGACGCCATCCTGGACGCCGCCCGCGGGAGCATCTACGCGCCCACGCTGCTCCACCTGCGTCCCGCGCCGGGTGCTCCCCTGCCGGACTACACGGTGTGCGAGTCTCTGCTGCGTTCGGCCTATTTTGCCCACATGCTGCGCATCGTCCGCAAGCAGTACGGCGGCGATACCCGGCAGGTTCTGCTGCGCTCCTTCGGGGAGCAGATCGACCTTTTGAACCTGATGCATGTGCTGCGGCTGAAGACCTATTTCCC
>NZ_JALFGV010000091.1:0-5961 GCF_022777125.1 Lawsonibacter sp. | reverse complement strand
GCGATCGACGCGGCCATCTCCCTCTCCACCCGGTACATCTGCGACCGGCGGCTGCCCGACAAGGCCATCGACCTGATCGATGAGGCGGCCAGCCGGGTGCGGATGGAACGGCTGGGCGCGCCGCCCGACCTGCGCGCCCTGGAGGAGAAGGTGTCCGCCGCCCGCCGGGAGAAGGAGGAGGCCATCCGGAATCAGGATTTTGAGAAGGCCGCCATGCTGCGGGACGCGGAGGGCGACTTCCGCCGGGAGCTGGAGGCGCAGCAGACCGTATGGCGCTCCGGCCAGCACGCCGGGCGCGTCACCGCTGAGGATGTGGCGGCGGTGGTGTCCGGCTGGACGGGCGTGCCCGTCACCACCCTCACCGAGGCGGAGAGCCAGCGGCTGCTGCGTCTGGAGGAAGTGCTCCACCAGCGCCTGGTGGGGCAGGAGGAGGCCGTCCGGGCCGTAGCCCGGGCGGTGCGCCGGGGCCGGGTCGGCCTGAAGGAGCCGGGCCGGCCTACCGGGTGCTTCCTCTTTCTGGGCCCCACCGGCGTAGGCAAAACCGAGCTGTGCAAGGCCCTGGCCGAGGCGCTTTTCGGCAGCGAGGAAGCCCTTTTGCGTTTTGACATGTCGGAGTATATGGAAAAGCATACGGTCTCCCGGCTCATCGGCTCGCCCCCCGGCTACGTGGGACACGAGGAGGGCGGACAGCTCACCGAACGGGTCCGCAGGCGGCCCTACTCCGTGGTGCTCTTCGACGAGATCGAAAAGGCCCACCCGGACATCTGGGGGATCCTGCTCCAGATCATGGAGGACGGCGTGGCCACCGACGCCCAGGGGCGCAAGGCGGACTTTCGCAACACCGTCATCGTGCTCACCTCCAATGTGGGCGCCGGGCGCATCACCTCCAAGGGCAGCCGCCTGGGCTTTGCCCTTCAGGAGCGCCGCGGGGACGAGACCCGCCCCCAGTCCGAGCTGCGCGCGGCGGTGCTGGAGGATCTGAAAAAGGTCTTCCGTCCGGAATTTCTCAACCGTCTGGATGAGACGATCGTCTTTACCCAGCTGGGCCGGGAGGAAATCCGCGCCATCGCCCGGCGGCTGCTGGAGCAGGTGGCCCGGCGGCTGGAGGCCCTCGGGGTGGAGCTGCGCTATACCGACGAGGCGGTGGACGCCCTGGCCCGTTCCGGCTTCGACCCGGACTACGGCGCCCGGCCCCTGCGCCGGGCCATCCGGACCCAGGTGGAGGATATCTGCGCCGAGCTTTTGCTCAGCGGAGCGCTGACACGGGGCTGCGCCGCCCTGCTCCACGTGCAGGACGCCGCGCTTTCCCTTACCCCCGTGCCTGCCGCGCAGCAGGCGCTCAATACCAAGGAAATGGAGATTTAACGCCATGAGACGCATCTTTGCCCTCACGCTGTCCGCCCTGACGCTGCTCTGCGCCCTGGGCGGCTGTAAAAGTCCGGCCCAGAAAGAGCCTTTGACCGCGCAAGCGCGCACCCAGCTCTATAAGACTGCCATTGAGAACGCCCGGGATTCCGAAACCAACGACTATATGGGGATCATCACCTCCGCCGACGACGAGCAGGCATCCCTGATCTTTCTGCTGCTGGGTCTGTCCGAGGAGGATATGACCTCCTACGCCCTGTCGGTCTCTCCAGTCAATGTGCGTGCTTACGCCATTGCGGCCGTCCTGCCCGCCGCCGGAAAGGACGACGATGTGCTGGAGGCCTTGAACGATTATGTGGAAAACCAGAAGGAGAGCTTCCGGCAGTATCTGGAGGTGGAGTACGAAAACGCCGTCAACACCCGGCTGGAGACGCTGGACGACGGTACCGTCCTCATGGTCATGTGCGAGGGGCAGGATGCCGTTTTCGACTCCATCCGCGACACCATCGAACAGGGACAGTAACGCTCCACAGGCAGGGGGCGCATGGCAAAGCGCCATGCGCCCCCTGCACATATTCCGCGCAGGCCGGGACGCCGGCGCCCACCCGGGCCATTTTTCCGCATATCCGCTCAGGTATGGCTTGCGGCTTGGTTTGGTAGGCATTATAATGTGGGAGATGTTATTTACCGAATGGAGGTCTTCCCATGCAACGGCGTTCCAGCGGCATCCTGCTTCCGGTCTCGGCCCTGCCGGGCCCTTACGGCATCGGCACTCTGGGCGAGTCCGCACGGCGCCTGATCGATTTTCTTGCCCAGGCCGGCCAGCGCTACTGGCAGATCCTTCCCCTGGTGCCCCCCGGGGGAGGGGATTCCCCCTATATGTCTCCCTCTTCCTTCGCGGGCAATCCCCTGTTTCTGGACCTGGAGGCGTTGGCGCAGGAGGGCCTGCTCACCCGCGCGGAATTGGCGTGCGCCCGCTACCCCGGCAGTCCCGACCGGGCGGACTACGCCTGGCTCCACGACAGCCGCCCGCCCCTGCTGCGGAAGGCGTGGGACCGGGCCCGAACGCGGTATGCCGCCCCTCTTCAGGATTTTCTGACGCAGGAGTGCGGCTGGCTGCCTGATTTTGCCCTGTTTATGGCTCTGCGGGACCACTTCGGCGGCGCGGAACTGAAAGACTGGCCCCGGGATGTCCGCCGCCGGGAACCGGAGGCCATGGAGCGCTGCCGCGCTCTGCTGGCGGACGACGCCGCGTTCCACGCCTTTTTGCAGCTGCTTTTCTTCCGGCAATGGGAGGCCCTGCGGAGCTATGCCCATCAAAAAAGCGTATCCATCATCGGAGATCTGCCCATCTACGTCTCTCCGGACAGCGCCGAGGTGTGGGGCGAGCCGCGCCTGTTCCAGCTGGATGAGGATCTGACGCTCTCCGCGGAAGCCGGGGTGCCCCCCGACGCGTTCTCCGAACTGGGCCAGCACTGGGGCAATCCGCTGTATGACTGGGACTACCACAGGCGCACCGGATTTGCCTGGTGGAAACGCCGCTGCGCCCATATGGCCCGTCTGTACGACGTGGTGCGGATCGACCACTTCCGCGCCTTTCACACCTACTGGTCCATTCCCTCCGGTTCGCAGGACGCCCGTACCGGCCACTGGGAGCCCGGCCCCGGCGCGGCCCTGCTGGAGGCGCTCCGGCCGATCGAAGGCCTGTCGCTCATCGCGGAAGATCTGGGCGACCTGGACGATGCCGCCCGGGATTTCATCGCTGAAAGCGGCCTGCCCGGCATGAAGATCCTGCTCTATGCGTTCGACCCCGAAGGCGAGAGCGCTTACCTGCCCCATAACTGTCCGGTCAATGCCGTGGCCTACACCGGCACCCACGATACCCCTACCTTCGTGCAGTGGCTTTTCGACGAAGCCAGTCCGGCGCAGCGGGCCTTTGCCTCCGACTACCTGCGCCTGCGCTCCGACGAGGGCTTCGGCTGGGGCGCGGTGTGCGGGGCCTGGATGACCCCCTGCCGCCTGGCCATCGCCCCCATGCAGGACCTGCTGGGACTGGGCGGGGACGCGCGTATGAACGCGCCCGGCACCTCCGGGCCCCAGAACTGGAGTTGGCGGGTACGTCAGGCCGCGCTCAATGACGACGTGGCCCAACGGCTCCGGCACATCACCCGGACCTACCGGCGCGCTTAAGCGCCGTGCGGCCCTTCCGCCTTTCGGAAACGGGAGAGAAGCAAGAGCGCGGAGACGGCAAACGCCGTCCCCGCTCTCTTTCGTTTTCGGTTTAACCGTTCAGCCCGCTGCAAGCTCCGCGCCCAGGGCCTTACAGGCCTCCAGGCCGGCCGCGTCCGGCGTTTCGTTGAGGATCAGCCCTTCGTCGCCGCACAGATCGGCGCCGGCGCCTTCCGCCCGTTCGTACCAGTCCCGCATCCATTGCCCGTCGCCCCAGCCGTAAGAGCCGAACAGGGCGAGCTTCTTCCCGGAGAGCCTTCCCTCCAGCGCGGTGAAGAAAGGCTCGAACTCGCCCTCCTCCAGCACCTCCGCCCCCATGGCGGGGCAGCCCAGCGCCAGGCGGTCGTAGCCGGCGGCCTCGCCGGCGCTGATCTCGGACACGGTGAACAGGCGCGCGCCCGCCCCCTCCGCCACCGCCTTGGCCATTGCCTCGGTATTGCCCGTCCCGGACCAGTAGATCACTGCTGTCTTGCTCATCATCCGTACCTCCATGGATCGTCTGTTTAGTTTCACGCCGCCGGCGTCTCCCGGACGCCGAACAGCTGCGAAAGCGTCATCCCCGCCCGCAGGCGGCTGCACAGCGCCTCCCGGCTGCGGTCGAACCGGGCGAACTGCCGCCGGGCGCCCTCCACGTCATGGTAGACCTTCCAGTGCCCGCACAGCTTACACCGGCCGCCCCCCGGATCTGCCAAAAAGCCCTGCACATCCTCCGGCGGATAGCCCAGGAATAGGCCGATCTCGTGGGGGAAGCCCTCCCGCCAGAGCAAACGCCGCCGCAGGTGCCGCAGCAGGGCGGCAAGGCCCGCCCCCGTTGGATAGCCCCGCCGTTGCAGCAGGGAAACCGCCTCCCGCCCCTGCAAATGCGCCTCCAGCAGCTCCGTTCGGTATACCAGCAGCAGCCAGCGGCTTTCACAGCGGCAGAGCACCTCGATACGCACGCCCCGCCGTTCCAGCAGACGCGTATACCGGCCGGCCACACGGGGCAGCGCAGGATAGTCCGCCGACGACAGGGAGATCACGCAGGCGCAGCGCAGCCCGACCAGCGCCGGGGCACAATGATAGGCCAATGCCCGTTCAAAGGCCTCCCGTTCCAAACGCTCACCCCCATATATTAGTACCAGCTAACTTCCGGTTTTTAAAAACGCACCCCGACATGGGTGCTTCCAACGCAAGAGTTAGTATATACTAACCTTTTTTATGGTATCATAGTTTCGCGGCACTGTCAATCTTTATTTCCCTAAAAATTTTTCCCGTTTTTGCTTGACAGACCGCACGTGTTATGGTACACTTCATCCATCCCAAGAAGTTAGTTTTAGCTAACTAAATGTTGCCGGGCGGCCCGCCCCGCCATGGGCTGCCCGGCCCTCCCAAACCTGCTCTCCACTTTACCTTCTACATATGCCAAAAGCCCGCGCCGGTACCGGCGCGGGCTTTTGGTATTGTCTGCCGAAACGGCTTATCCCGCGCCGGTACGCTCAAATTTCGTAAACGTACAGCGGATCACGGTGAAGCCGTCCTGCGCGATCTCCCCCCGCAGCAGGGCGAAGGTGTCCGCCTCAAACCACAGGGAGCACTCCTGCCCCGTCCCGGCCGTCCCTTCCGGGTCCCGGCAGATGATGTGCAGCAGCTGCGTCTCGTCTTCCGTCTCCAGGCCGCATTCGGCAATGAATCCTTCCCGGGCACAGTCCAACAGCACCGGCACTGCGTCCACGGGGCTCATGCCCTGCTGGTTCAGCGCTCCGGTCTCCACCCGGATGCCGTCGTACTCCAGCGCCGCGGCGTCCCGGCGCAGCCGGGCGGTGACGCCGGCAATGTTCTCCGGCGCGGTCACCGTCAGGACCGTGTCCCCCTCCTTTTCCCAGGACACGTCGATCCCGTAATCGTATACGCGGCTTCCATAGTCGGCCGTGACCTCCATAGAGGCGGTGCAGGCCGTCATGGCCAGGTACGCCCCCCGCATGTCCAGCGCAAGCTGTTCGGCCCGGCTGCCCGCCCCCGTCCCGCCGCAGGCGGACAGTACAAGCGCCAGGAGCATCATTGGTACGCACATCCAGCGACGGCGCACTTGAGTCCCTCCTAATTTACATGTTCGTTCAATACGCCGGGCAGCGCACGGATCAGGTCGCCGGGCGTCATACCGTACTCCCCCGCCGCTTCCGCGCAGCGGTCTCCCGCGGCGCCGTGGAGCCACACCGCCATGGGCACCGCCTGCCGGGCGCTCAGGCCCTGGCCCAGAAGAGCGAGAATCATCCCGCCCAGCACGTCTCCGCTTCCACCTTTTGCCATACCGGGATTTCCGGTGGTATTGAGGAAGGCGCTCCCGTCGGGGAAAGCGGTGATGGTACAGTGCCCCTTCAGCACCAGACA
>NZ_JALFGV010000085.1:0-3803 GCF_022777125.1 Lawsonibacter sp. | reverse complement strand
ACATCATGATCGGCAACGCCAAGGCTTTTATTCTGGGTACCTACCACGGGCTGCCGCAGAAGTATCTGGGCGATTATCTCAATGAGTATTGCTTCCGGTTTAGCCGGCGTAACTTTGGGGCCCATTTGCTTGACCGTTTGGCCATTGCTGTTTCTAATTCCTCGTTGGCTTACTCAAGGGGATAACCATATTTTTAGAAAAAGAGGAGTTTGATCTACCCATGCCCAAAAAATTCGGCCTGAACGAGCTGCGCGAGATGTTCCTTTCCTTTTTCGAGACCAAGGGCCATCTGCGCCTGCCCAGCTTTTCCCTCATTCCCCAGAACGACGCCTCCCTGCTGCTCATCAACTCCGGCATGGCGCCCATGAAGCCCTGGTTCACCGGGGAGCAGGAGCCTCCCCGCCGCCGCGTGACCACCTGCCAGAAGTGCATCCGCACCGGCGACATCGAGAACATCGGCCATACCGCCCGCCACGGCACCTATTTTGAGATGCTGGGCAACTTCTCCTTTGGGGATTATTTCAAGCGGGAGGCCATCCACTGGGCCTGGGAGTTTTTGACCAGCCCCGAGTGGGTGGGTCTGGAACCCGACCGGCTCTACCCTTCCGTCTTCGCCGGCAACGAGACCACCCCCGCCGACGACGAGGCCTTCCGCATCTGGAACGAGGAGATCGGCATACCCGCCCAGCGCATTTTCAAGTTCGGCAAGGAGGACAACTTCTGGGAGCACGGAAGCGGCCCCTGCGGCCCCTGTTCGGAGATCTACTACGACCGGGGCGAGCAGTGGGGCTGCGGCAGGCCCGGCTGCACCGTAGGCTGCGACTGCGACCGGTATATCGAGGTATGGAACGTGGTGTTCTCTCAGTTCAACAACGACGGGGAGTGCCACTACACCGAGCTCAAGCAGAAGAACATCGATACCGGCATGGGCCTGGAGCGGCTGGCCTGCGTATGCCAGGAGGTGGCCTCCCTCTTTGACGTGGACACGGTGATGAACATCACCAACAAGGTCAGTCAGATCACCCACGCCCATTATGGAGAGACCGCCGCTAAGGACGTGTCCCTGCGGGTCATCACCGACCACATCCGCTCCGCCACCTTCCTGATCTGCGACGGCGTGCTCCCCTCCAACGAGGGCCGGGGCTACGTGCTGCGCCGCCTGCTCCGGCGGGCCGCCCGCCACGGCAAGCTGCTGGGCGTCAACGAGCCCTTCCTGTACGAGGTGTGCGATACCGTCATCCAGGAGAACGAGGGCCACTACCCCGAGCTGCGGGAGCGGCAGGACTATATCACCAAGGTCATCCGCACCGAGGAAGAAAACTTTGCCCGCACCATCGACGGCGGCATGCGCATTTTCAGCGATCTGCTGGCGGGGCACAAGGAGAAGGGCGAAGGCGTCTTCTCCGGCGCCGACGCCTTCAAGCTGTACGACACCTACGGCTTCCCCATCGACCTGACCCGCGAGATGGTGGAGGAGCAGGGCATGACGGTGGACGAGGACGGCTTTCAGACGCTGATGCAGGAGCAGAAGGAACGGGCCCGCAAGGCCCGGGAGGCCCTGGGCGATCTGGGCTGGGCCGGCGTGGAGTTCGGCAAGGACGTGCCCGAGACCGAATTTGTAGGCTATGAACACTCCACATTCCCCGGAGCCAAGGTCGTGGCCCTGGCGGTGGAAAACGAACCGGCCGAGGAACTGATGCCCGGCGTGGAGGGCATCGTGGTCCTGGACAAGACCCCCTTCTACGCCGAGATGGGCGGCCAGGTGGCCGACCACGGGCAGATCGTCATTGCCGGCGACCGGGGCGTCTGCTTTGAAGTGACCGACGTGCAGAAGAACAAGGGCGGCAAGTATATGCACTACGGCAAGCTGGTGGAGGGCGTTTTGAAGGTCGGCGACGCCGTCCGCGCCCAGATCGACGGCCAGCGCCGCCGAGCCGTCATGCGCGCCCACTCCGCCACCCACCTGTTGGACAAGGCCCTGCGCACCGTGCTGGGCGACCACGTGCAGCAGGCCGGCAGCCTGGTGGAGCCCGACCGTCTGCGCTTCGACTTTACCCACTTCTCCGCCATGACGGCCGAGGAGCTTCAACAGGTGGAGGCCATGGTGAACGACGCGGTTTTGGAGGGCTATCCCATCCGTACGGACGTGCTTCCCATCGAAGCGGCCAGGCAGCGGGGCGCCATCGCCCTGTTCGGTGAGAAGTACGGCGATACGGTCCGGGTCGTCGACATGGGAGACGGCTATTCCGTGGAGTTCTGCGGAGGCACTCATCTGGACAACACGGCAAAGGTCGGGCCGTTCCACATTGAAAGCGAGTTCTCCGTGGCCAGCGGCGTCCGCCGGATCGAGGCCATCACCGGCCGGGCCACGCTGGAGTGCATGCGCGGCAATTGCTGTACGATCAACGCCGTGGCAGAGGCGCTGAAAGCCAAGCCTGCCGATATCGTTTCCAAGGCCATGCAGGAGATCCAGGAGATCCGCGAGCTGCGCCACATGGTGGACGCCTTCCGCGCCAAGGACGCCATGGGCGAAGCGGGGCGCTTCCTGATGGGCGCCAAGGACGTGGACGGCCTGAAGGTGCTCACCGCGACCCTCAACGATGCCGGCGCCGACCAGCTGCGCAAGATGGGCGATTTCCTGAAGGACAAGGATGCAAACGTGGTGGCCGTCCTGTCCAGCGTAACGGACGGGAAGATCACCTTCCTGGCCGTCTGCGGCAAGCAGGCCGTGGCCCGGGGCGTCAAGGCCGGGGAGATCATCCGCTCTGTTACCGCAGTCTGCGGCGGCAAGGGCGGCGGGAAGCCGGACTCCGCCATGGGCGGCGGTTCCGACGTGATGAAGCTGGACGATGCGCTGGCCACGGTGGACGATCTCGTCCACGCCAAGCTGGGACGGTAAGCCGCCCCTCGCCGCAGGTGCGGCGCGCAAGGGCTTGCCCCGGGCAAACCCTTGGTGCAGAGCGGATCCCTTCGCCCGAGCAGCGGTAATCAAAGGGTCCCCATCCCGGCCGGGCCGGGATGGGGACGCAGGTAATTTCAGAGAGGAGGTCTTATCGTGTCCGATTGTCTGTTCTGTAAGATCATTGCCGGGGAAATCCCCTCCAAGAAGGTGTATGAGGATGCGCTGTGCTATGCCTTCTATGACATCGACCCCCAGGCGCCCACCCACTTTCTGGTGGTGCCCAAAGCCCACATCCCGTCCGCCGCCCACATCAGCACGGAAAACGAGGCTGTGGTGGGCCACATCTTCTCCGTCATTGCCGCACTGGCCAAGGAGCTCGGCTTTGCGGAGCAGGGCTACCGGGTCGTTTCCAACATTGGAGAACAGGGGCAGCAGACCGTTCCCCACCTGCACTTTCACGTGCTGGCGGGCCGGGACATGACTTGGCCTCCGGGCTGATCCGATGCAATGCGGGGACGCGGGCATTCCGCGTCCCTTTTTTGTACAAAGAAACCAGCCGCGAGCCCATCCAAGCGGGTCGCGGCTGAAGAGGAGAAGCGGCAGGATTCTCCGGCGGCAGCCGGTGAGTGTTATTGCACCAGGCTGTTTCAACTGGAGCGGTCACTCATGGAGCTGACGCCGGAGGAACGGTACGGAAGGCGGCTGGAACGGAAGAAACCGGTTTAGGGCGCTCTGTTGGCGTGGGCAAATGCGGCCAGTGCCACAACGGCGCCCGAACCCGCCCTGGGGAAAGCGCTGCACTATCCGCCGGAGCAGTGGCCGTATCTGTTGCGCTGTCTGGAGGGCGGCAGGCCGGAACTGAGCAACAACCGTGCCGGGCGCAGCCTAAAGCCCTTTGTGA
>NZ_JALFGV010000063.1:0-11294 GCF_022777125.1 Lawsonibacter sp. | reverse complement strand
TGTCCGTCATGCATCCCTCGGTCGAAAAAGGCCTTTTTCAACAAGCTAAGGCGCGGCCCCGACTCAGGTCGGGGCCGCGCCGCTTTTACGCGCTTTTTACCGCTGATCCAGGGGGATAAACGTGCGCATGGGGGCCACGGCCTTGTAGGCCGGGCGGATAATCCGGTTGCCGGGCTGATAGACTTCCTCGATCCGGTGGGCGCACCAGCCTACCATGCGGGCCACGGCAAAGAGGGGGGTGTACAGCTCCTGCGGGATGCCCATCATCTTGTAGACCATGCCGGAGAACAGGTCCACGTTGGCGCAGACCACCTTGTCCTCGCCCTTGACGGAGAGGAGCACCTCCGGGGTGAGCCGCTCCACGCTCTCGTAAAGCTCGAACTCGTCCAGCATCCCCTTGGTGGCGGCAAGCTTCTTGGCAAACCGCTTAAGGATGACGGCCCGGGGGTCGGAGAGGGTGTAGATGGCGTGTCCCATCCCGTAGATGAGCCCAGAGCGGTCTCCCGCCTCCTTCCGCAGCAGGGCGCCCAGGTAGGCGCGCACCTCGTCGTCGTCCTTCCAGTCGTGCACGTTCTCCTGGATGTGGGAGAACATCTCCATGACCTTTTTGTTGGCGCCGCCGTGGCGGGGGCCCTTGAGGGAGCCTACGGCGGCGGCAATGGCGGAATAGGTGTCGGTACCCGAGGAGGAGAGCACCCGGCAGGCGAAGGCGGAGTTGTTGCCGCCGCCGTGCTCGGCGTGCAGCACCAGGCACAGGTCCAGCAGCTTGGCCTCCTGGTCGGTGTACCGGTTGTCGTGCCGGACCGAGTAGAGGAAGTTCTCCGCCACGCTCAGGCCCTCCTGAGGCCGGTGGAGGTAAAGCGATTCATTGTCGTAGTAGTGCCGCTTCACCGCGAAGGCGTGGGCCACGATGACGGGCACCCGGGCGATGAGCTGCACGGCCTGGCGCAGCTGATTGGGCAGAGACATGTCGTCCGGGTCGTCGTCATAGGAATACAGAGCCAGCACCGAGCGGGCCAGTTTGTTCATCACGTCGGGGCTGGGGGCCTTGAGGATCATATCCTCGGTAAACATCCGGGGCAGCGAGCGGTGGTCGGACAAAAGCTGCTGAAAGGCGGACAGCTGCCCGCGGGTGGGCAGGGAGCCCATCAGCAGCAGATAGGCGGTCTCTTCAAAGCCGAACCGGCCCTCGCTCATAAAACCGTCGATCAGCTCCTCCACGTCGATCCCCCGGTAGACCAGCTTGCCGGGCATGGGGACCCGCTCGCCGTCCTGGACATAGTAGCCCAGCACGTTGCCGATCTGGGTCACGCCGGCCATGACGCCGGTCCCGTCGGCGTTGCGCAGGCCGCGTTTTACGTTATAGGTCTCATAAAAGGCCGGGTCGATGTAGTTATGTCTGCGGTATTCTCCGCATAGACTTTCGATAAAGCCCTTCGCAATCTCCTTGTCCTCATTCTGCATGCTGTGACGCTCCTTTGCCCGTCTCTATTGCGGTCTATTGTATCCTTTTTTTGCCGCGCCGTCAATGGGGAGGGAAGACAAATCCGAAGCTTCCGGTGGAGCGCCTTTTGGTTTAGACGAATAAAGCGAAAAAGCAAAAGTGAAATAGGAAGCCTGGAAACTTGCAAAAGACGGACGGAGGGAATGGATATGAAACAGGTCGTGGCCACGGCTCTGGCGCTGCTGCTGCTGTTGTTCCTGCTGCCGCTGCTGCTGGTGCGGCAGGACGGGCCGGGGACGGCGCAGGAGAGCGCCGCCCCTACCGGCGAGCTGCCCATCGACCGCACGGTGGTCACGCCCGCGCGCTCCGAGGACGCAGCGGTCACGGTCCGGGTCTCGATAGGGGACGGCGAGGTGCTCACGCTCCCGCTGGACAAATACCTGTGGCGGGTGGTGGCCGCTGAAATGCCGGCTTCCTTCGAACCCGAGGCCCTCAAGGCGCAGACGGTGGCCGCCCGCACCTACACCCTGGCCAAGATGGGGCGCACGGTGCAAAACCATCCCGACGCCGACGTGTGTACCGACATCAACTGCTGCCAGGCCTATATCGAACCGGACCAGGCGGCGGAGAACTGGGGAGAAAACACCCAGGTCTATACCGCCAAGATCAGCGCCGCCGTGGCGGATACCGACGGCGTGGCGGCCCTGTACGACGGCGCGCCCATCCAGGCGGTCTTCTTTTCCTCCGCCGCCGGGCGCACGGTGGACGCGGTGGAGGTCTGGGGCAACGCCGTGCCCTACCTGTCCGGGGTGGACAGCCCGGAGGGAGAGGAGGTGCCCAACTACCACAGCACGGCGTCGGTGCCGGTGGAGGAGTTCAAACGCACGCTGCTGGCGAAGGTTCCGCAGGCCGACCTGTCCGGTCCGCCCTCCGGGTGGTTTGGGGAGACCGTCCGCAATTCCGCCGGGGGCGTGTCCAGCGTGACGGTAGGCGGCGCAGCCGTGACGGGGAGCGCCCTGCGGGAGCTGTTTTCTCTGCGCTCGGCCAACTTCACTGTCACCGCGGACGAAAGCGCGGTCACCTTCTCCGTCACCGGCTACGGCCACGGGGTGGGGATGAGCCAATATGGGGCCAACGCCCTGGCACGGCAGGGAAAGACCTATGAAGAGATCCTGAAATGGTACTATACCGGCATTGAGCTGGGGCGCTATTCCCCCGCTGGGTGACGGCAGGTTCTCCGGCGGCAGAAACAGCAGCGGGCGGCAGCGCGGGCGTCTGCGCCGGGAGGGCCGCGTCCGCCGCTCCGCACGGGACGATTTTCGCCCCGCGCGCAGGGCGGGCAGCGGGAGCAGGCGGGGGCGCAGATGGAGCGGTTGACAGCTGTGGTATAATAAATAGGGCGTCTTTGTGCCCTATTTTATGGTAAAGTGAGAGATCGCACATGAGTACACGCTATGACGTCGCCATCATCGGCTGCGGTGAGGCCGGGATCTTCGCGGGCTATGAGCTGATGCGCCTGTGCCCCTCCCTGAAAGTGGTCACCCTGGATCAGGGCTCCGATATCTATACCCGCAGCTGCCCCATCGTGGCAGGCAAGGTGAAGGAGTGCATCCACTGCAAGATCTGCGATACCATGTGCGGCTTCGGCGGGGCGGGGGCTTTCTCCGACGGGAAATATAATTTCACCACCGCGTTCGGCGGCTGGCTCACCGATTTTATGGACGCCAAAGAGGTCATGGATCTGATCGACTATGTGGATTCCATCAACGTGCGCCACGGCGCGACCGACCAGGTTTTTTCCACCGATACCCCCGCCGCCCGCGCCCTGGAGAAAAAAGCGCTGGAGTTTGACCTGCACCTGCTCCAGGCCCGGTGCAAGCACCTGGGCACGGAGAACAACCTGAAGATCCTCCAGAGCATCTACGAGACCGTGCGGGAGCACGTGGAGTACCGCTTCCGCACCAGCGTGGCCTCTATCGAGGTCCTGGGGACGGAGGGCTACCGTCTGGTCACCGATCGGGGGGAGCCGGTGGACTGCCGCTGGCTCATCGCCGCGCCCGGACGCTCCGGGGCGGAGTGGTTCTCCAACCAGTGCAAGGGCCTGGGTCTGGAGCTGATCAACAACCAGGTGGACATCGGCGTGCGGGTGGAGCTGCCCGCAAAGGTCTTCGAGCACATCACCGACGTGGTGTATGAGTCCAAGCTGGTCTACCGCACCAAGCAGTACGGCGACCAGGTGCGCACCTTCTGCATGAACCCCTACGGCCATGTGGTGGCCGAGAACGTGGAGGGCATCAACACCGTCAACGGCCACTCCTACTCCGACCCTGCCCTGCAGAGCGAAAACACCAATTTTGCTCTGCTGGTATCCAACCGATTTACCCAGCCCTTCAACGAGCCCTACCGCTACGGCAAGCATATCGCCTCTTTGTCCAACATGCTGGCCGGCGGCGTGCTGGTGCAGCGCTTCGGGGACCTGGTCAGCGGTATCCGCACCAACGAGCACCGCATGAGCAAGTCGTTTGTACGTCCCACCCTTACCGCCGCAGTGCCGGGGGATTTGTCCCTGGCCCTGCCCAAGCGGCAGCTGGACGATATCATCGAGATGATCTATCAGCTGGACAAGCTGGCCCCCGGCACGGCCAATTACGATACGCTGCTCTACGGCGCGGAGGTCAAATTCTACTCTGCCCGCCTGGCCCTGTCCGGGGAGCTGGAGACCGCCCTGCCCGGCTTCTTTGCCGCAGGGGACGGAGCGGGGGTCACCCGCGGGCTGGCCCAGGCCGGCGCCTCCGGCGTCAAGGTAGCCCGGGTCATTGCCCGGAGGTTGTCCGAGCAGGGATAACAGACAAGGCCCGCGGCACTGCCGCGGGCCTTTGGCTTTGTCAGGGGTAGACTTTTTTTACGTTCTCTGAAATTTCAGACAGGGCCTTGCTGGCCTCCATGTCGCAGCGGTGGCTGCGGGCCAGGTCCCCCAGGGAGACCATGCCCACCACTCTGCCGTCCTCCAGCACCGGCAGCCGGCGCACCTGTCGGGCGGCCATGAGCCGGGTGGCCTCCCTTGCGTCGTCGTCGGGGGAGACCACTGCGCAGTTGCGGCTCATGATGTCCTTGACGGGGGTCTGGGCCGGGTCCTCCTCCGCCGCCACGCAGCGCAGGACGATATCCCGGTCGGTGACGATGCCGCGCAGGCCGCCGTCCTCCCCGCAGACGGGCAGGGAGCCCAGATTATGCCGGGACAGCAGCCGCGCGGCCAGGGAAGCCGACTCGCCGGGTGTGATGGAGACCACGCTGGGGTTCATCAGATCGCGTACTTGCATGGAAAAACCGCCTTTCTGTCCAAACGATACCGATAGTTTGGGCCTGAAACGGCGGTTTTATTCCTGCTGCAGCTCCAGGTTGCGCCGCAGCGGGCCCGGGCCCCGCCAGGCGAAGGCCCGCGTGCCATATTTGGACTGGAAGCTCCGGTTGCTCAGGCCGTCCAGATCAGCGGGGGTGAGACGGTCGATCAGATCCTCCCGGAACTCCGGCAGGGGCGATCGGGCGGCGTGGTGATTGTATGGACAGGCGCGCTGGCACAAATCGCAGCCCCAGACATAGGGGTGCGCGGCCACCAGGGCCGCCTCCTCGTCCGTCAGGCGCTTCTGCTGGGTCAGCTGAGAGAGACAGCGCTCCCGGTCTGCGCCGCCGGGTCCCAGCGCGCCCACCGGGCAGGCGGCGGCGCAGCGGCCGCAGTCCTCGCAGGCGGGCGCGGCCTCCCGCTCCGGCAGCGCCAGCGCAGCGCCGGTGAGGATGGTCCCCAAAAACAGGAAGGAGCCGTAAGGGGGCAGGATAAGCAGCCCGTGGCGGCCCACCTTGCCCAGCCCGGCCAGCCGGGCGGCCTCCCGCTCCGGCAGGGGGGAGTTGTCGGCGGCGGGCAGAAAGGATTCCATCGGGTATTGGCGAGATAAAAAATCACAAACCGTATTCAGCCTGCGGGCGAGGGCGCGGTGATAATCCTCCCCCCGGGCATACAGAGACAGATTACCGGGCCGGTCTCCGGCGTAATAGGGGAACGCGGCCACCAGCACCGTCCTGGGCTGGGGACATTGGGCGCGGACCTTTTCCTGATCCTCCCGGGTCATTTCCGGGGTAAGGCGGTCATAGGCCACGCCGCCCCAGGCGGCGGCTCCGGCGGCGCGAAAGGCCTGGTCCAGAGCGGTCATCGCCCGTCGTACCGCTCCAGCGTCCGCCGGGCCAGCTCCCCGTCCGGGATGCAGGGCTCGGGGCCGCTTTTGCGCTTTTGCTGGGTCTCGCAGCCCTTGCCCGCCAGCAGAACCACGGCGGGCCGCCGGGCGCCCAGGATAGCCTGCTCCACCGCCTGCTCCCGGTTGGGCACCACGGTGTACGCCTTCCCATGACGCTGTAAAAACACCCCGATATCGGCGCAGATCGCCTCCACCGCCTCGGGGCCGGGGTCGTCCTCGGTGAGGATGACCCGGTCGGCCAGTTCTCCGGCGGCGTTGCCCATCCCCTCCCGGCGGTCGATGCCCTTGCCGCCGGTGCAGCCGAAGAGCACCGTCAGCTCCCGGCCGGGGTATTCCTGGCGCACGGAGGAGAGGGCGTTGCGCAGGCTCATGCCGTTGTGGGAGTAGTCTACGATGACGGAGATGGCCCCGTCGGCGCTCTGGTAATGCTCCATGCGCCCGGGCACGAAGGCGCGCAGCAGTCCCCCGGCCACCGCGTCCTCCGGGACGCCGTAGACCTGGCACGCCGCCACGGCGGCCAGGGCGTTGTCCACGTTGAACAGCCCCGGCGTGGAGATGGCCAGCTCCCGCTCATAAGAGGGGGTGCGCACGCGGAAGACGATGTGCCCGCCCTGCTTGCGGATCTGGTCGGCGTACACGTCGGCGGAGGGAAACTTCCGCGAGAAGGTGATCACGCTGGGGCAGGCCCGGGCGGCCGCCCAGATGCGGTCGGCCTTGTCGCTGTCCAGATTCACGCAGGCGGCGGCGGCCTGCCGGAAAATGAGCAGCTTGGAATTCAGATAATCCTCCAGATCAGGGTGCTCCACCGGGGAGATGTGGTCCTCCCCGATATTGAGGAAGACCGCGCAGGCCAGCTCCACACCGATGACCCGGCCGTATTTCAGCGCCTGGCTGGACACCTCCATGGTCAAATAGTCCGCCTCCGCCGAGGCGGCGTTCCACAGGTGGCGCTGCAGGTCCAGCGGTTCCGGCGTGGTGAGCTTGGCGGGACGGCGCTCTACGCCGTCGTCGGTGACGATGGTGGACAGCAGGGCGCTGGCCCGGCGGCCCTGGCCCTCCAGCCAAATATCCAAAATGGACTTGAGGTAATAGGCCGTGGTGGTTTTGCCCTTGGTACCGGTAATGCCGGTGATGCGCAGCTGTCCGGAGGGATGGCCGTAGGCGGCGTCGGCCAGCAGCCCCATGGCCTGCCGGATGTCCGTGACCTGGATGCAGGGCAGGGGAACGTCCGGATAGGGGGTTTGGCTGACGTAGGCGAACGCCCCCTGCTCCAGCGCGGAGCGGAGGTATTCCGCTTTGAATCGCGCGCCCTTGCAGAGAAAGAGCGTGCCGGGGATGACCCGCTTGGAGTCGCAGGACACCAGAGCCACGGGGCGGGTCAGGTCGGCGGCCAGGGGGGAATCGCCGCAGAGCAGGCCGCGGCGCTGGAGCAGCTGATAATAGCCGCCGAGCGGCAGACGGGGCCGGTCCATCATGTACGTCACCACCAGTTGAAAGAATGATCGCATGGGCGGGGAGGGCGCCGCAGCGCCTATACCATGCGCAATTTATAGCCGCAGGCGGTGATGCACCGCTCGGCCAGCACGTCCATGGCGTCCAGATAATAATCGGGCAGGCCGTGATAGGTGCGGTAGACGGACAGCTCCGTGCAGGCGAGGATGGCACTGTCGCACCCGGCGCCGCGCAGCCAGCGGTCGATGACGGCAAATTTCTCCCGGCTGCCCTTCTCGCCCCGCTTGATCTCATCGTAGATGATGCCCATGACCAGCTTCTGCACCTCGGGCGGGGGGGCGACGGCGAGGATGCCCTGCGCGGCGCATTCCTTCTGATAGACCCCGGTCTGCACGGTGCCGTCGGTGGCCAGGACGCCCACCTTCCGCTTCCCTGACCGGGCCAGTACGGCCACGGTCTCCCGGGGCATGTGGATCAGGGGCGCCTCCAGCTCCTTCTGGAGCCGGTCGGCAAAAAAATGGGAGGTGTTGCAGGGGATGGCCAGCACGGTGCAGCCGCTGCGCTCCAGCAGCCGGGCGTCGGCCAAAAGCCGCTGATAGCAGCCCTCCGCATCCCCGCCCAGGATGGCGGTGGTGCGATCGGGCATACCGGTGTCGCTGAGGATCAGGGTGGGCAGGTGTTCCTGGTCGCAGGCGGCGTCGGTGCGGTCCAGGATGCGCTGGTAAAAATCCTGGGTGGCCTGGGGTCCCATGCCGCCTAAAATGCCAAGGCGCTGTTCGCTCATTTCGCCTTCTCCATACTGGAGGCGTACCAGCCCACATAGCGGCGCTGCCCCTTGAGGATGCGCAGCTTGTGGAAGAAGCCCCGGTCGGCGGGATAGAACAGCGGATTGACGGAGGCGCCCGCCTGATCCAGGCTGCGCATCTCCCCGTGGTAAGCCGGGTTCACGTAGTCGTAGGCCACCGCCTTGGGAATGACCCACCAGAGATGGCGGTTTTCCACTACCGTCAGGGGCGCGCTGGTGTGCTCAATGCGGTCCTCCACCAGGTACCTGGCCAGGTTGTACCCCGCGCCGGTGACGTAATAGTTGCTGCGGCCCTGGCGGCAGTTGATCTCAAAGGCCTTGAATTTTCCGTCCCGCTGGTCGTATTTGATATCGAAGTTGGAGAAGCCGGTAAAGCGGATCGCCTCCAGGAACGCCCGCAGCTTTTCGCACAGCTCCGGCGAGCGCTCGGTGATGATGACGGCGTGGTTGCCGATGGCATGGTCGGTATGCTCCTCCAGCAGCACATGGCCCACGCACATCAGGCGGACCTTGCCGTCCGCGCCGGAGTAGTTGGTGACCACCCGCATAAAGCTGTCGTCTCCGGGGATAAAGTCCTGGAGGATTAGGGAATCCTCATACCCCGCCCCGTAGATGTCGTCGATGACCTGATCCACCTCCGCGCGGGTCTGGAGCACGTAGGCCTTCTTCTGGGTGGGGAAGGGATGCTTCCAGTAGGTGTCCGACTCGGCGGGCTTGACCACAAAGGGGCCGTCGAAGGGCAGGGTGAAGTCGTGACCCATGCCCTTGTGATAGACCACGGTGTCGGGATAATCGATGCCGTACTGCTCGCAGAGCTGATAAAAGCGCTCCTTGTGGATGAGCGTCTCCAGCAGGTCCAGCGGCACATAGGGCGCCACGACGTTGCCCGGAAAGCGGGGCAGGTTGGCGGAGATGGCGTTGAGGTAGTTATCCCCGCAGCCCAGCACCAGAATGGTTTTGTCCGGGTGCGCCCCGGCCACCTCGGTGACGTTCTCCAGCACCGTGTCCGCCCGGTCGTTGTGCGCGCGCACCCGGTAGTCGATGATGGTGCTGCCGGCGCAGACGCTGGCCGGGTACATGCCGTATACCACGCTTTGGATGCCGTAGGCCTCGTGGAAGGCGCGGGCCATGCTGTAGGCGTTGATATCGGAGCCGAGCAGCACGGGGATGAATTCAGTTGCCATGTTGGAACGCCCCCTGAAAGGTGATTTCATACCAGCTGCCGCCCATGGGCCGCACCCGGCTGGCGGGGTAGGCCTGCTCCAGCGCCTGGGCCTCCCCTTCCTGGAGCCGCAGCTCCCGGCGGCAGATCTCGCCGCCGGAAAAGCAGTCGGAGATCAGGCGCTCCAGGCGCTGCCCCTCCGGCTTTCTCTCTATTGTAGTCATGTTCCGCTCTCCTTAGTAGGAATTTCGCTCTGAAATCGTCTCCCGCGCCGCTGGAAAACCGTACGGCGTCCAGGGGGAGGCGGCGGGCGCAGCATGCGCTTCCGGTCGGTCATCCCGCGGCCCGCTTCACCTGGTAGACCCCCTGGATCTGCCCCAGCTTGTTGATGACGGCGGAGAGCTCCTCCTGGTTCTTGACCTCCAGGACGATATTGACGCTGGCGTAGCCGTCTGGCATGGAGCGGGCGGAGAGGCCGGTGGTCTTCACCTTGGCGGCGGAGAGCGCCATGGCCACGTCCAGGGTGAGCCCGTCCCGATCCTTGGCCGAGATCTCCAGGGAGGTCTGATAGCTGGCCAGCTCCCCCGCCGCCCAGGACACCCGGATCCAGCGCCCCGCCTCCTCGGGCTTGCGGCGCTCGGCGGCGGCGTTGGGGCAGTCCTGCCGGTGGACGGACACGCCGAAGCCGCGGGTGATAAAGCCCACCACGGGGTCCCCGGGCACGGGCGTGCAGCACTTGGCGAACTTCACCAGACAGTTGTCCAGGCCCTCCACGATGATACCCGATTCGCTCTTCCGGCCCGCTCTGGGGGGCGGGGCGGAGGCGGCGCCGGTGGCGGGATGGATCGCCTCCTGGGCGGCGCGCTCGGCGGCCTGCTGCTCCGCCTGGACGCGGCCCAGACGGGCGATCTCGTCCTTGATGCGCACCACCGCCTTCTGGGCGGACATGCCGCCGTAGCCGATGGCGGCGTACAGCTCGTCCAGAGTGCCGAAGCGCGCCTTTTTCAGCACGAAGGGCAGCACGTCCTCGGCGGTGATGGCCGCCAGGGAGAGGCCGGCGTGCTTCAGTTCCGATTCGAAGCAGGCGCGGCCGGTGGCGATGTTCTCCTCCCGGCGTTCCTTTTTGAACCACTGGCGGATCTTGTTGCGGGCCTCGTTGGATTTGCAGATTTTCATCCAGTCCCGGCTGGGGCCGTGGGCGGACTTGGAGGTGATGACCTCTACGATATCGCCGTTTTTCAGGGCGGTGTCAAAGGGCACCATGCGGCCGTTGACCTTGGCGCCCGTCATGTGGTTGCCCACCGCGGAATGGATGTTGTAGGCAAAGTCGATGGGGGTGGCCCCGGCGGGCAGGTTGATCACGTCGCCCCGGGGGGTGAACACGAACACCTCGTCGGCGAACAGGTCCACCCGCATGGTGCGCACGAATTCCTCCGCGTCGATGTCCTGCTGGCTTTCCAAAAGCTTGCGCACCCACTCGAAGGCCTCCTCGGTGCCCAGCTTCTCGTTGGCCATGCCCTGCTTGTACTTCCAGTGGGCGGCGATGCCGTATTCCGCCGTGTGGTGCATTTCCCAGGTGCGGATCTGTACCTCGAAGGGCAGCCCCTCCCGGCCGATGACGGTGGTGTGCAGGCTCTGGTAGCCGTTGGGCTTGGGGGTGCCGATATAGTCCTTGAAGCGGCCCAGCACCGGCTTGTAGAGATCGTGGATGACGCCCAGCACATTGTAGCAGTCGGGGATATCATCCACGATGACCCGGAACGCGTACAGGTCGAAGATCTCGTCCATGGTCTTGTTCTGGGCGTACATCTTGCGGTAGATGGAGTAGATGTGCTTGACCCGGCCGTAAATGGTGCAGCGGATGCCCTCCTCGTCCAGCCGCTCCTGGATGCGCTTTTGGATGCCGGAGAGGAATTCCTCATGGGCGGAGGAGCGGGCGGCCAGTTCGTCGGCGATCTCCTGGTAGCCGATGGGGTCCAGATATTTCAGGGAGGTGTCCTCCAGCTCCCATTTGATGCGCTGCATGCCCAGACGGTGCGCGATGGGGGCGTAGATCTCCATGGTCTCCAGGGCCTTCTCCTTCTGCTTGCGGGGGGTCTGGTAGGCCATGGTGCGCATGTTGTGCAGCCGGTCGCAGATCTTGATGAGGATCACCCGGATGTCCTTGGCCATGGCCATGAGCAT
>NZ_JALFGV010000043.1:0-5506 GCF_022777125.1 Lawsonibacter sp. | reverse complement strand
CGCCGCTGCGCCGGCTTAGAACTGGTTCTGGTTGTTGCTCTTGTTCTGCGCGTTCTGGTTATTCTTGTTCTGCGCGTTCTGGTTATTCTTGTTCTGCGCGTTCTGGTTGTTCTTGTTCTGACTGTTCTTGCTTCGATTGTCCTGAGCATTCTGGTTGCTGTTGCGGGTATTGTTCTGATTGTTCTGATTGTTCTGATTCTGCACGGTGCTCACCTCGCTTTCGCTGAAAGAAGTTTACCCAGGGACAGGAAATCATATGCAAGAAAATGGGTAAAAGGGATACCAAATCGGTGGGATTCGTGTTATAATCAATTCATTAAATGGTATCAGGAGGTACGCCGACCATGAAATGCCCTTATTGTGCCCATTTGGAGAGCAAGGTCGTGGATTCCCGCCCCTCGGATGAGGGCGCCAGCATCCGCCGCCGCCGGGAGTGCCTGGCGTGCCACAAGCGCTTTACCACCTATGAAACCATGGAGAGCCTGCCGCTGGTGGTCATTAAGAAGGACGGCAGCCGCCAGACGTTTGATAAGTCCAAGCTGCTCAACGGAATGATCCGGGCCTGTGAGAAGCGGCCCGTGGCCTTTGCCACGCTGGAGGCCACCGCCAACGAGATCGAGCAGACCCTCCAGAACGAGATGAGCCGCGAAATCCCCTCCGATCGGATCGGCGCGCTGGTCATGGACAAGCTGAAAGGGGTGGACGAGGTCGCCTATGTACGATTTGCCTCGGTCTACCGGCAATTCAAGGATATCAGCACCTTCATGGCTGAACTGTCCAAGCTGCTGGAAGAAAAGTGAACAACAAACAGCAAGAGGCTGCCGCAACCAGGTTGCGGCAGCCTCTTATCCTGTTGTCCCGCCGGAGCGGCCGTCACTTCGCGTTGGGGGTTTTCCAGGCCGCGTGGTCGGTATGCAGCAGGTGGTGGGACTTCTCGCCCAAAGGCGCTTTCAAATAAGTGCGGTAGAGCGCTTGGATATCCGGGTTCTCATGGGAATAGCGGATCTTCGATTTGGCGTCCATCTTCCACAGCAGCGCGCCGCGGGAGGCGGCAAGCTCCTCGTTGCAGTGGATGGGCTGTCCGCCGCCGCCGGCGCAGCCGCCGGGACAGGCCATGACCTCTACGAAGTCGTAATCCACACTGCCCGCGTCCACTGCGTCCATCAGGGCGCGGACATTTGCCAGACCGCTGACTACGGCAACCCGGACCTCTCCCGCGCCCGGGATGGTAAAGGTGGCTTCACGCCAGGGCTTTCCGCCCCGGACGGCGGAGAAAGCGTCGGCGTCTGGATTGGTTCCGGTGACCAGGAAGTAAGCGCTGCGCAGGGCGGCGTCCATTACGCCGCCAGTGGCGCCGAAAATCACCGCCGCGCCGGTGCCGCTGCCCAGAGGGCTATCGAACTTCTCCTCGCCCAGGTCGGCGGGCACGATGCAGTCGCTGCGGAACAGACGGTCCATCTCACGGGTGGTGAGCACCACGTCCACATCCGGGTCGCCGCAGGCGTCGTTCATGGTGGGCAGCTCGCTCTCCGCCTTCTTGGCGGAGCAGGGCATGATGGAGACCACGAACACCTTGTGGGGGTCCAGCCCCTTCTGAGCGGCAAAATAGCTCTTGGCGACCGCGCCGAACATCTGCTGGGGAGACTTGGCGGTGGAGAGGCAGTCGGTGTACTCCGGGTACTGGGATTTCAGAAAACGCACCCAGCCGGGGCAGCAGGAGGTGAACATGGGCCAACGGTACTTTCCGCGATGGGTAAAACGCTCCAGAAACTCGCTGCCCTCCTCCATGATGGTCAGATCGGCGGCAAAGTTGGTATCAAATACATAATCGAAGCCGACCCGTTTCAAAGCCGCCACCATACGGCCAACGGAACCGGTCTTGGGGTCCAGACCGAAGCTCTCGGCCCAGGCCACCCGCACGGCGGGAGCCACTTGGACTACGGTGGTCACGTCGGGGTCAGCCAGGGCCCGGAGGACCTTGTTGGTATCGTCCCGCACGGTGAGGGCCCCGGTGGGGCAGTGGGTCACACACTGGCCGCAGAAGGTGCAGTCGGTATATTTCAGACTGCGGTTGTAGGAGACGTCCACCGTGGTCCGTCCGCCGGTGCCCGCCACATCCCAGATCTTCATGCCCTGGATCTTGTCGCATACCTGCACGCAGCGCATGCATTTGATACACTTGCTGGCCTCACGGACCACCGGCACGTCCAGGTCCACCCGGGAGCGTTCCGGCTGCACCTGATAGGGCTGGTAATGGATGTTCAGATCGTGGGAGAGCTTCTGCAGCTCACAGTTGCCGCTGCGCACGCAGACGGTACAGTTGGAATCGTGCTGGGAGAGGATCAGGCGAAGGTTGGTCTTGCGGGCCTGCCGCACCCGGGGGCTGTTGGTGCGGATGACCATGCCGTCCACCACCTGGGTGTTGCAGGCGGGCACCAGGCGCTCGGTGTCCTCGACCTCCACCATGCACATGCGGCAGGCGGCGATCTCGTTGAGTTCCTTCAGATAGCACAGGTGGGGGATCGGGATGCCGGCGTCCTCGGCGGCCTGCAGGATGGTGTTTCCTTCCGGCACGCGCAGTTTGCGGTCGTCAATTTTGATGGTTACCATTTTTCCACACGGCCTCCCTTAAAAATCCCATATCCAAAGTGGTCGCAGCGCAGGCACCGGGAGGATTCCTTCAAGGCCTCCTCGCAGGTCATGCCGCACTCGATGCACTGGAAGTCTTTTTTGCGTTCGCTGGCCTCCCGCTCGCTGGAGGTGATCCGTCCCCGGGAGCGCAGGTCGGTATAGCCGGGCACCGGCACCTGCACCTCCGAAACGATCTCGTGGTGGAAGCCGAGATATTCGTCGATGTTGGCGGCGGCCGCCTTGCCTGCGGCGATGGCCTTGATGACGGTAGCGGGGCCGGTGACGCAGTCGCCGCCGGCGAACACGCCCTCCAGTTCCGGCAGGCTGGTGCTGGAGTCGGCCAGCACGGTGCCGCCCCGCTGGATCCGGATGCCGCTCTGCTCCAGACCGTGGGTCTCAATTCCCTGCCCGATGGCCACGATGATGGTATCCGCCGGGATGCGCTTTTCCTCCACAGCGGCGGCGCCGGGCCTGGGGCGGCCCTGCTTGTCGGCCTCGCCGATCACCTGTGGCTGGGTCCAAAGGGCGGTCACCTTTCCGTCCTTGTCCGCCTCGATACGCAGGGGAGCCTGGAGCGTGAGCAGCTCGGCGCCTTCGGCCACGGCGCCTTCCACCTCCTCCGGCAGAGCAGTCATATCCTCTTGGCGGCGGCGGTAGACGCAGGTCACCTTTTTCGCGCCCAGGCGAATGGAACTGCGGGTCACGTCCATGGCCACGTTGCCGCCGCCGATCACCACCACGTTTTGGCCGGTGAAATCGGGCATTTCGTTGTCGCCGATCCGGCGCAGCATCTCCACCGCGGAGACCACGCCCTTGCTGTTTTCACCCTCGATACCCGTCTTTTTGTCGGTGTGGGCGCCGATGGACAGATAGATGCAGTCATACTGCTTCTTCAGCTCGTCGAAGGAACAGTCGGTGCCGACGTTCACGCCGGTATGTACCTCGATCCCCAGAGAGAGGATGGAGGCAATCTCCTGATCCAGCAACTCACGCGGGAAACGGTAGCTGGGGATGCCGTAGCGCATCATGCCGCCCAGCTGGCTCTGGCGCTCATATACCGTCACCTTGTGGCCCATCAGCGCCAGATAGTAGGCGGCGGACAGCCCGCCGGGGCCGCCGCCCACGATGGCCACCGCTTTGCCGGTAGCGGGCGCGCAGGCGGGCTGGGGCACGTCGCCTGCCTGATCTACGGCGTAGCGCTTTAGGCCGCGGATATTGATGGCGTTGTCCACCATGTTCCGGCGGCAGTGGGCCTCGCAGGGATGCTCGCAGATGTAGGCACAGGCGGTGGGGAAGGGATTGTCCTTGCGGATGAGGCGGACGGCGTCGTCACACCGGCCCTCCTTGACCAGGGCCACATAGCCGGGAATGTCTACCCCGGCGGGGCACATGGCCACGCAGGGAACCGGGTTTTTCAGACTGCCCAGACAGCGGTGGTGGGTGATGTGCTCCTCATAATCGTCCCGAAAGCCCAGCAGTCCCATCAGCACCAGCTGGGCCGCGTCGATCCCGATGGCACAGTCCGCCGTGTCCACGATGACCCGGGCGGTCTGTTCGATCCGGTCGAGGATACGCAGTTCCGGTTCGCCGTCCAGCACCTCGCGGATCATGCCGGAGAGCTGGGCCAGACCGATCCGGCAGGGCACGCATTTGCCGCAGGTCTGCGCCTGACACAGGTTCAAAAAATTCAGGGCCATGTCGACCGGACACAGACCCGGAGGGCTGGCAGCGATCCGCCGTTCCATATTGCGGTACAGCTGTTCCACCACAGCCTCAGACTGACTGGGAGTTTTGACATACAGTCTGCTCATTTGCTCCGCTCCTTCTACTTATAGTTCTAAATGGGAAACTCATCAGTTTTCAAGTCGCGCATCTGAGAGAAACTATAGTCCAATGAAGTGGATCTGTCAAGGACAATTCTGAATTTTTTCGCATGAAATCATCATTTTTTTGATTATTAGGATAATCTTGCAAAATAAATATTGACAAAAATGTGACAATGTCGGATTTTCCGCTTACTGGGAGGTATGTTACTTTCCTGCAAGAAAGTGCCGTTTTTCTGTCAAGCGGATTGGCCGCACGGCAAAACCTTTGTGCACTTTGCCCGGCCCATGAAAAGGCCCAAAAAGCGGGCGAAGACGTCTGCGTCTTCGCCCGCCGGGAATCAGAATACATTTTTCAGGGTGAGCTGTTCGGACTCGTAGATCAGCTGGATCTGAGCGGCCAGGCGTGCGTTGGCGGCGGAATATTCGCCGCCCTCCTGACATTCGATGAATTCCAAAACTTCCTGGAAGCCGACGTGGATCAGATCGGTGTCTGAGTGGCGGAGGGTGACGTGCAGATAACCGTCCCGGGACGACCAGTGCTCAAAGGCGGAGCGGGTCAGCAGGTCCGCCCGCTCCCAATCGCCGGCCTCCGCCAGGGCTTCCGCCTGTTCCAGCAGGCCGGTGAGTTCCCGCGTGAAGCCCCGGAGATACCAGCTGTTGAGCAGAGTGGCGCAGAACAGGGCGGCAAGGATGGCGGCGGCGATCCACAGGCGCTTCATCCGACCGCCTCCTTTGCCACGAAGTAGACGCGGTTTTGCTCGTCCACCGTCAGCAGGAACACGTCGCTCGGCTGCTTGAGCTTATGCTGAGCCAGCTGCTTGTCGAGCCAGTTGCGGTCCAGGCCCCGCGTATGAAGATTGCGCTCGATCACCCGCCCGTCGTTGATGACGACCACCGGCAGTCCCACATCCTCCGGCGTTACGTTCATCTGCTCGGCCGTCACGGGAAGCTGGTTGGCGTAGGGAAGCACGGAGAGGCGTCCATTGGTCTCCAAAATCGCATATTTTACGGTGGACAGATCCGTGATTCCCTTCATCCGGAGCTCCTCC
>NZ_JALFGV010000028.1:0-2413 GCF_022777125.1 Lawsonibacter sp. | reverse complement strand
TGGAGAAGAGCCTCGCAGAGTTCCGTCGTCCGCAGACGACGGAAGGAAAGAAATCTCCGTCATTTCCGGCGACATGCGCGTCGGAAATGACACCTCTCATGACGGACAGGGCGACTTTTCTGCCAGAATCGAGCCCTGTCCGTCATGCATCCCTCTGTCGAAAAAGGCCTTTGGCCTTTTTCGACAGGCTGCGGCGGCGCGCCGCCGTCTCGTTACAGGATAATACAGATCAGTCCGCCGGAGCCCTCGTTGATAATACGCTGCAGGGTCTCCTGAAGCTTGCCCCGGGCATCGTCCGGCATGCGCTTGAGCTTGGTGTTCAGGTCCTCGCTCACCAGTTCATGGAAGGACTTTCCGAAAATATTGGACTGCCAGATGGCCTTGGTGTCCCCCTCAAATTCCTGCAGCAGGAAGTTGACCATCTCTTCGGATTGCTTCTCGTTGCCCACGATGGGCGACACCTCAGTCTCGATATCCGCCCGGATCATATGGATGGAAGGTGCGGATGCCTTCAGGCGTACGCCGTATCGTCCGCCCTGGCGGACGATCTCCGGCTCTTCCAACACCAGCTCATCGGTGCCGGGCACTACGATGCCGTAGCCGGTGCGCCTGACCTCCTCCAGGGCTCCCGCAACTTTGTCGTATTCCCATTTGACATGGGAGAGCTCCGACAAAAGTCCCAGCAGATCCCCATCGTCGTGGACGGCAAAGCCGGACTGCTGGGACAAGGTCTCGTAGAACAGGCTCCGCGGCAGATCCATCTGGGCTGCGGCCAGACCGGTTCCCAGACTGATGGACGTGATGCGGGCGCTGCTGACCGTATCGCACGCCCCGATGGCGGCGACCGCGCCTTCCACATCGCGGATGCGGTGCATGCCGCCGCAGCCCTCCCGGATGGCGGCGTACAGTCCGCTCTTGATGGGATGGTCGTAGGGCAGCGCGTCCACCCAGGGGGGCAGAAACAGATCCAGCTCCTTGACCGGGAACTCATAGAGCACACCCTTGATGATGTCGGTGACCGCCCGCTCATCCAGCTCCAGACAATCGGCGCACACACAGGTGACGTCATACCGTGAAATAAGATCGGCCCGGATGGATTGGGCCCGGTCCGAGTTTGGGTAGGCGGAATTCAGTACCACCAAAAAAGGCTTTCCCAGCTCCTTGAGCTCGGTAATGACCCGCTCCTCCGCCTCCAGATAATCCTCCCGCGGGATATCGGTGATGGTCCCGTCAGTGGTCACCACGATACCGATGGTAGAGTGCTCCGCAATGACCTTGCGGGTCCCGATTTCGGCGGCTTCGGTCATGGGAATTTCGTAATCGAACCAGGGGGTGGTGACCATGCGCGGGCTTCCGTCCTCCAGAGAGCCTACGGCGCCGGGCACCATGTAACCTACACAGTCGATGAGCCGCACCGAAAAGGCGGCCCCGTTCTCCAGCGTGACTTCCACAGCTTCCTCGGGGACAAATTTGGGTTCCGCAGTCATGATGGTGCGGCCGGAACCGCTCTGGGGCAGCTCGTCGCGGGAGCGCTCTCTCCGGTAGACGTTATCGATGTTCGGAATGACCATGGTCTCCATGAAGCGTTTGATAAAGGTCGACTTCCCCGTCCGCACCGGCCCCACCACGCCGATATAGATATCTCCCTCGGTACGCAGGGCGATATCCTCGTAGATCTTGCGCTGTTCCACTTGCAATTCCTCCTTCGGCCCCACGAGCCGGTCGTTTTCTCTACATAGGTATGGGGATAAGCCATGAAATATGCTTCCTCTCCCACACCCGGCCGGAGGAATTGCAGGGCATGCCGTTCTATGAGATCCTACGCCCGATATGGGCGCCGACCGCTTCCAGCGTATCCGCATCCGCAATACCCGCGTAGGCCCGGCGCGTAAAATCAGGCCGCCGTCCCCCGCCCCAAAGGCATACCGGCTGCCACCCCCGGTAGACCCGCTCCGCCCGAATCTCCGCAATGGCACGGCAGGCCCGCTCACCGCGGAAGCTCAGCTCGCTCTTTTTCAGGTTTGCGGCGGCGCCCATCGCATCTGGATCCGCCGATTTCCCACGGTCCGTTCGCTGCGCCCCAAAAGCGCGTCATCCACGCGGCCAATGGCGCGGAACAGCTGAATATTTGTCACAGCGCATAGCCCTCCGCAGAATAGGCTTTCTCTCTTCTTAGTATAGACGAAGATCCGCCGCGTTTCCAACGCCTGACGGAAAAAAGTTCCCCCGGCGCGGCCGGGGGAACAGCGTTCTATTCTTCTTCGGTTGGTTCTGCCGGCTTTGTGCGGGGCGTCCCGTTTCCATCGATCCCCTTGGCGTCCAGGCGGTGGTTCACCCACTCCCGCACCAGAGCGTAGAGCACCGCGAACGTAGGCACGCCCAGCACCATACCCGGGAACCCGAACAGTCCGCC